>CANNNB010000097.1 GCA_947505995.1 Comamonadaceae bacterium | reverse complement strand
TTGTCTTTGGCGGGTATGGCGATGCCGAAGTGGCTCACATTTCTCATTACCATGGCTGCGGCCAATGGCCTTGTATCTCTTGGTATTGTGGTGCTCATGCGAGGCGGTGTCGTGCCTTTTGGCCAGGGCATGGTCTTTGCCATTGGGGGTTATGCCGCTGCTTTGTTGTCCAACAAGTTGGGTATCAAAGATGCACTCTTGCTAACTTTATGCGGCGGCGTTATCGCGGCCTTGATTGCGGCGCCCTTTGCGCCGCTGCTGTCGCGTTATCGCGGCATCTTTTTTGCCATGCTCACCTTGGCCTTGTCGATGGTCACTTATGGCCTGCTCATGAAGCTGGAAGTATTGGGGGGGTCAGATGGTTTCAACATGGGCCGCCCCACTTTGTTCGGTCAAAAATTGCCCGATGAGTCGGTGGGCTACATCATGTACGTTCTCACCGTTTCGGTGTCTACACTTATGGCATTGTTGGCGCGAATTTACTTCGATAGCACACGCGGCCTAATTACTGTGGCGGCCAAAGAAAATGAATTGCGTGTGGAGTACCTGGGAGGTTCGGTGCGGCAAGCCATGGCCATCAACTTCATACTGGCGGCTTTTTGTGGCGGCTTGGGCGGTTCTTTGGCGGTCATGGCGCTGGGTCACATTGAGCCCAACTTCAGTTTTTGGACTACTTCGGGTGAGTTTGTTTTTGTGGCCATTTTGGCGGGCTGGCAGAGTGTAATTGCTTTGTTTGTGGCCAGCACGGTGCTTGAAGTGGTGCGCTCCTTCTCCAGTTCTTATTTTCCGAACACTTGGCAAATGTCACTGGGCATCTTCTTGCTTATCGTGATTCGCTTTTTGCCGCGCGGCATTGGCTCACTCTGGGTGAAGGGGGGCGGCAAATGAAAGCTGTTTTACAAGCCCGCGATGTCGAGAAAAAATTTGGTGCCGTGGTGGCTGCTGCCAACATCAACATTGATATTTTTGCCGGTGAACGTGTTAGCCTGATCGGCTCCAATGGCGCCGGTAAAACTACGTTTGTCAACATGATCACGGGCTACCTCAAGCCAGATCAAGGACAAATTTTGTTGGACGGTCATGACATCACGCCGTTGTACCCAAGAGCCATTACCCACCTCGGTGTGGCGCGCTCATTTCAAATACCCCAGGTGTATGGCGAGCTCAACGTGTTGGAGAACATGCTGGTGGCCAATGCCTGTCATGACCAGCGCTTGAGTTTTTGGCAACCGGCTCGCCGACGCCAAGCCATTGAACGTGCTGATACCTTGCTCGATCGATTTGCTTTGACCGAGCATCGTGCGCGCCGAGTGGCCGAGTTGCCCGGTGGCATCCGCAAATTGCTCGACATTGCCATGGCATTGACAAGCTCGCCCAAACTTTTGTTGTTGGACGAACCCACCAGCGGCGTGTCTGCCGAAGAAAAGTTTCCCATGATGGAAACCATCATGGCGGGCTTGGGTCAAGATCAATCAACAACGGTGCTGTTTGTTGAGCACGACATGGACATCGTGAGCCGCTATGCCAGCCGAGTGGTTGCGTTTTACAGTGGCCGCATCATTGCAGACGACAAGCCCGAGGTCGCTTTGGCCACCGACGATGTGCGTCGCTACGTCACAGGCGAGTTGCTGAGTGAGTAAGCCCTTGAAAGCCTTAAAGGAAAACAAATGCTGAAGGTAGAAGGTCTGCATGTGGCCATTCAATCGGTCATCGCGCTGCGAGGTATTTCTCTCGAAGTCGCCGATGGCACCATGGTCGGCCTGATCGGTCGAAATGGTGCTGGCAAAACCACACTGCTTCGCTCGGTCATGGGCCATGTGCCGCCCACACAAGGTCGCATTACATTCAATGGCCAAGATTTAACGGCGCTGCCTCCGCACGCCCGTGCGGCAATGGGAATCGGCTACATGCCTGAAGATCGTGGCTTGGTGCCAGAGCTCACGGTCGAAGAAAACATATTGATTCCGGTCTGGGTCAATCCTTCGCTGGATGCGCAAACCCGGCTCAACTTGGTATACAAGGTGCTGCCAGAACTCATCGAGATGAAAGACCGGCGCGCTTTGTTATTGTCTGGCGGCCAGCAAAAACTGGCGGCGCTGGCACGTGCCTTGGCAGTCGGTACCAGTTTGCTCTTGCTTGATGAACCCTTTGAAGGGGTTGCGCCAGCCTTGTCAAAGCGGTTAGCCGATGTGATTGCTGGGTTAAAAGGCACCGAAGTTTCGGTGCTCATTGCGCAAAGTGATTTGAACCATTCACGCAAGTTGGTAGACCGTGAGTTTGTGATTGAGCGTGGCGCTAATTTGGAAAAGTCCAACGCGTAGAGGAAATAGATAAGTAGCAAACCAAATGCAATCAAAATCTCGCGCAGGATTACTTGAGGGCGGTGCTCGGGAGAGACATGTTTCAGTTTGGTGTCTACAAGGATGCGAGGGGCTGCAGTGGATTTAAACTCTGTCGTCAATCTCTGCCTTAGTTCGGTAGACCGAAAACTCGCAATGCATTCTTGTATGCGACCTTCTCAAGCGTTTCTGGCTTCATGGCTGCCAATGCACGACTGCGCATAACTTGAACAATTTCGTTGTAGCGCATCATCAACCCACAGCATGGATCGGTACCCATCATCACGCGATCTGGATAATCCTCAATCATTTGCAGCCAGCGAGAGTTGATGCCACTGGGTGTCACGATTCTTGGTATGCCATGAATATGAGTAGCGCCACTGATCTCGCAAACGACGTTAGGCGCTGCTTCAAAAATTTTACGCATGTCATCAGGTGTTCCTTTAGGCATACAGTGCGCCACAATTGTTAGAGATTTTGGATAGCGCTGTGCCATGGTAATGATTTGATCGACTGTGCGAAAGCTTTTGTCGTAATGAATTTGAACAAAGCCCTTGTGTTCATTGGCAATTTCGTACATTCGCTTAACCACAGGGCTATCCAATGGAATTGACCTACCAAATGGATCGTTGAAATTTGTTGTAGTTTTATTGTCAATATGTATCTCTCCGAAGCCACGAGCTTTACCAGATGCCATCATTGCTTCGGCTTCTTTGAAGAACTCTACAAACACAGGATGCTCTAAGTTCTGTAGACCTTTTTCACCGCTTGACATCAACACTTTTGTGAATTCAGTCTGTCCAATAGCGGGAATATACCTATCACCTAAGGCCGCTTGCATCTCACCGGTGTAATCACCAACACCGCCACCCCATCGAATATTGCTTGTCTGCATGCGTTGCAGCTTCTGTTCAGCCGTTTGTTGCCCCTTTACGTTGAAATGCATATGCACATCGGCTATGGGCACAGACTGAGCCAACGCTTCACTTTCAGGCCGCGGAGCTACTGGCGTACCCCACATGGCGGGTTGTGCAAATGACAAGGAAGTTAATGCCAAGCTGCTCAAGCTTAAAAAGAGTTTTTTCATGGCGATTGCTTCAAGTAAATGGATTTACCGTTTTGGATTTACTTAAATTTCACGGAGTATTTAAAAAAGACAAAACAGACTGTTTGCCTTTATCAACTGCAGTTGGACTATAAATAGTAAAGTTAGTGCAGTTGGTTCTACCGGTACATCCTCCTCGAACTGGAAAACTATAATTTTTTCCGTGGTCCCATCCGTGAGTCGTGTTTTCAAAAACTTCAACTTTCGTTACTTGTGCTTGCTTTGGGTCGTTAATATTTTGAACAAAGTTTCCGCAAGCAGTTGAATCCTGACTATCGTAACTATCTTTGCCAGCCGCTAAAATCAACAATGGGATTCCTTCCCATCTTTGAAGGAAAGAAGAAGGCAGTCCTGTGAATGGGCGAATCCCTTGTGGCTGACCCTTGGCAGCTTCAGTCATCAACCAACACACTGGATAAAGTGCTGCAAGTTTATGAAATCTCAAGTCTCCTGCTTGATATTGGTCATAGAACCAAGTGCTTGCAGAATCTACGGTTAAAAATGCGCCTAGCGACATGCCCATTGCCGAAATTTTTTTCGGATCCACCCCAGGTAACTTAGCAAGGTGTTTAAGTCCCCCCATGACATAAGCATGAAGTGTTGTGGGATCATGACTGTCTGTAGATCCATTAAACATCTTTAGTTCTAAAGTTACAAATCCTTGCTTTGCAAAATATTCACCATATTGTTGGGTAGTGTTAAAGCTAAAACCTCCGCCATGGTGAAGGATGAGTAGCCCTTGCCTGTTAGGTTCACCTTCGGGAGATCTTAAGACCGCATCAAGCTGCTTTATCGTAGCGCCTTTGTCTATCGAATAATCTACTTTAACCAATGATTGAGCCGATACAGATAAAACGGAAAGCAAAATTGAGCAACAAAAAATTAAATTTTTCATACAAATCTTTACAAAATTAATTTAATAAAATCAAGTTCAATCGTGGTGTAACAAGGAAGGTTTGGAAGCATCGAGTAGTTTACAAGCTGTGAAACCGCAGAAACATCATGTAAAGAATATCAGGGAATTTCTCTATGAACGCCATTAGACGTTTTGACCAATACGCCATAAAACGCCAGATGGATCGAAAAGACAGAAATCACGCATTTGCCAAGCTTGAAGTTCAAGGGGTGTAATTCGGACACCATACTTTTCTACCACACCGCTAGTGCGAACTTGCTCCCACCATGCGTCAACATCTTCCACTAGGATGTGCATCATGAAGTTTTCCGCAAGGGTATCAACGCAATAGTCCTGAAGCAGGAAGCTAACGTTTTCAAAATGGAAGTAGGCGATACCATCGTCGTCAGAATCCATCGTAAAGCCTAGGTCTTGGTAGAACTGTTTGCTCAGTTCAAAGTTCTTAGATGGAACAAAAGCTTTGATTTCAGTAATGCGCAGGTTGGGCAAGTTGGCTCCCTTAAATAGTCGATATTTTAAATATATCGAATAATGCTTTTGTTGCTGAAACTGCTGAATAACGTTTGGAGTATTGGAAATGTGAAAGGTCAGAAAGCATCGTCAAAACCTATGTACTGGGTTTATTGCCATCTGGTTCGCAGTGTCGTCAGTAATTGCGCCCATGCTTGAGGACCTGTTTGAGTATTGCGTCCAACATGGACACCTTTTCCTGGATTCACACCGTTTGGCACATCTGTTCGAAGTCTTACATTTCCGACTGGGTTGTCAAAGTTGTGATAGCTGTCAGGATAAACGTAAAAATCTGCACCGGTTTTTTTAGCTAACTGAATGCACGGTTCTGGAGGCGTCCAGTCATCGAGTTCTGCCAACATCATGATCAATGGAACATGGGGTCGGTAGTTGTACTTCAATGAGTCAGAACAGCCAGGATAAAAAGCAATTGCAACGCTGGGTTGAATTTTTCTCAATGCAACTTCTTGTCGGTTTGTATCCGTACTCCGTAAGACCGTACTGCCGCCATGTGACCAACCAAGTAAAGCGATCTTTGTGGGTTCTGCCCAACTTTGTGAAGAAAGCCAAAGCAAAACACCATCTACGTCATCAGACCTGTGAGATTGATTAATTTTACGTAAATTAAATTTCTGAGAGCACAAACTTGTCTCTCCTCTGGCTGTGAAACTATCTGGGAAAACAATTGAATATCCATTCGCTTGAATCAATTGAGCCATACCAGAATGTCTGGGATTTAATTTGCCTAGATTGATGCCAGTTGTTGAATAAAGTCCGCCACATCCATGAAGGGCGACTACGACAGGTCGGGGTTGGTTAACAGCCATCCCTGCTGGGTGCAATAAATGAGCCTTGATCAAAGTTCCATCTGCACTTGGAATGACAACTACTTCTGGCACTTGCGCAAAGCTCAAGAGTGGAAACGAAATTAACAAATAAATCCATTGTCTAATTTTCATGAGGTGTAATTAGCTCGTATTTAAATTTGTGTTTGATGTCTTTAAGAATGTGAGGAGCGCTTTGTTTAACATAAGTCAGTAAACAACTGAGAGCTTGGCTGATGTCGGAATCTCAGTTTCAGAGTTTTCTGCGGCTACAAGAATACGCAATTCAAGTGTGTCCCCTACTGAAATGCTGTTTGGAGAACAGCCTCTCGCAATACCTTGTATCGTTTGGTTGCTTATTAAACTAGTTTCTGCAGTGACAACTGCTTGCGTCCAAATCATGGACCCATTTTTTAGGATTGAAACAGATTTAGGCGTAAACCCATTTGGCAGTGGCAGTGTTTTTGAAGTTACTTCAAAGGGAACGATGAGAGAAGTGCAAGGTGCGGGTGGTATGGGATTTAATACAGAAGGCATCGCATTGATGTAAGGGGTTGCAGTAGCAGCTAAAGCGTATTTGGATGCTAAGTTTTCAGGCTCAGAGCCACCACAACCACTAAGTATTAGGATGGAGAGAAAAAGGAAGAGTTGAACTTTTTTGAACATATTTGAATATTACTAAAAAATGTTTTTCTTGTAAAATTCAAATATAAAATCTCCTACTTGTTTTTTTGTATTGCTTCATTATGAAAATGGAATGGTATGCACAAGAGTGATTTTCATTGCGCCATTGTCCTTGCGTATGAGACACGTGGTAGGAGCAGTGATGGTGGTTGATTGTCCATCGAACACATATGTTTGATCGAGCATACAGGTGACAATTGCAATGTCGCCAGCTATGTCGACGTGAATTTCAGAAAGAGCTGATGAGCATGATTGCATGGCGCCCATGATTGGAGTCCATGCTTCAACTGCCGCCACTTTTCCACGGATCCACTTTTTGCCGAGTTCGTCTACGATGGTTACATCGTGCGAAAAAAACTCGAAAAACGGTTCTGCTTCAAGGCGATCTAGGGTCTTGAACATGTCAATAACAATTTGTTGGTGTGCTGAGGTAGTCATATAGGTTTAGATTCCAGTGGCTTCGAGATGATAAAAAGTTGGTGTTTCCACCAACATGGTCGCTACAGTTGCAAGAACGCCTAGAAATTAATCTTGGCCTCCAGGAAGGCAGTGCCATCTACTAAAAACTGTGTGTATATTCATAGTCTCCTTTAGTTAAAAAACGAATAGTATTTTTAAATTACTTTGTTCATCAAGCATCAAGTGACCTGGCAACTAGTTCAATCAAAAAATGCCATGCAACCTAAGTTGCATGGCATCGGAGATTGATCTCAGTTTTGTCAGATCAAATCAGTAGCATTCATCAAGTCGCTCTGTTGCCGTTATCACCCAACAGGTTGGGGTAACGCACATGGTCTACCAAATCCTGAATTTTCTTGCTAGGCTCCGGCGTGATCAGACTGACCAAGATGATCACTGCAATGCCCACTGGTACGCCAAACACGCCTGCTGAGATGGGCAGGATGCCGTACCACAGGTCGACAGGGCTGGTGATGCCAAAAATCCCGCGCAGCCAAGGCTGGTTCATGACCATGTAGTAGACCGTGGTACCCAGCCCCGCCACCATCCCCAGCGATGCAGCAATACCGGTCGCTCGTTTCCAGAAAATTCCCAGCACAAGTGCCGGGAAGAACGCGGCCGCGGCAAATGAGAAGGCAGCAGAAACCAGGAACAAGATGTCGGCCGGTTTCTGCGCTGCTACTGTCGCTGCCGCTAACGCTACCACCAGCAATAAAGCCTTGGAAATAGTCACGCGGCGCTCGGTTGAAGCGTTCGGATCGATCATCTTGTAGTACAGGTCATGGCTCAAGGCATTGGCAATTGTGAGCAGCAGGCCGTCGGCAGTTGAAAGCGCCGCAGCCAGTCCACCCGCAGCCACCAGGCCAGAGATCACGTAGGGCAGTCCACCAATCTCTGGTGTTGCCAGCACGACAATATCGCCACCAATGGACATTTCGTTCAACTGCAGAAGTCCGTCTTTGTTGATGTCAACAATTGACAATAAGGTTGGATCGACCTTATTCCAAGCAGCAACCCAAGAGGGTAGCTGGTCAATTGGCGTTCCAATCAGTACCGTGAACACCTCAAATTTAACCAGCACTGCCAGTGCCGGCGCAGTGAAGTAGAGCAAGAAGATGAAGAACAGAGACCAAGTGACTGAGTCCCGCGCTTCTTTCACACTCGGTACCGTGTAGTAGCGCATGAGAATGTGCGGCAACGCAGCGGTTCCCACCATCAGGCAAAAGATCAGCGCTAAAAAGTTACGACGGGAAGTATCGTAAGTTTTTTGAGCAGCTGCATCACCATTCGGGTCGCCTTTAAATTGCTGTGCATGAGGTGGCATGCCATTCAAAGGTAAAGCCTTGACATCAGCTGCCGCTTTGGCTTTGCTCCAGGCGGCTTTGGCCGCAGCAGCATCGATTGGCAAGCTGCTTAATGCTTTTTCGGCAGCAGCCAATTCAGCAGCAGGCGCGTTGGCTGCTTTCAAGTCGGCCACTTTGGTGGTTGCTGTAGCTTTATCAACAGCAAGTGCGGCTGCTGGATCTTTAAGCTTTTCGGCCAAGTC
>CANNNB010000096.1 GCA_947505995.1 Comamonadaceae bacterium | reverse complement strand
GGCAAGCCCCCAGTCAGCCTTGATAAAGTCACACCCATTGCACGCTTAACCAGCGAGTACAACGTGTTTGTGGTGCCCGCCAATTCGCCACTTAAAACCATGAAGGACGTGGTTGAGCAATTGAAAAAGGATCCTGGCAGCGTCAAGTGGGGCGGTGGTTCACGCGGTTCTACAGAACATATTGCCGCAGCCATGTTGGCGCGCGAAGTGGGTGTCGATGCAGCCAAGATCAACTATGTGCCGTTCCGCGGCGGCGGCGAAGCGGTCGCAGCCATCTTGGGTGGCAACGTCACAGTGGGTGGCAGCGGCTACAGCGAATTCCAGCAATACATTGAAACTGGCAAGATGCGCCCGATTGCAGTCACATCCGCCAAGCGTTTGAAGGACATCAACATCCCCACAATGATTGAGCAAGGCTATAACGTTGAAATCGGCAACTGGCGCGGTGTGTATGCACCCGCTGGCCTCACAGCTGCACAGCGCAAAGCCCTGACCGACATGGTTTTGAAAGCCACCAAGTCCAAATCTTGGGCTGAGTCTTTGGAAAAGAACAACTGGACTCCGGCTTGGATGACCAACCCAGCATTTGACGATTTTGTAGACACTGAATTTGCAAGTTTGCGTGCCACCATGGTCAAGGCCGGCATGATTTAAGCATTCACTTATGGTGAATCAAGACTGATCCATTTTTTTGAGCAGTCTCTTTTTTTCTGGGTCCTGAGGGACCCAGAATTTTTGACAAAAGGACCCTTCATGTCGAAGCCCCTCTCTTCCTCCCCCACACAAATTGGCATCGGCCTCTCAGGTTTGGTGTTGTCATTGCTCATGATGTGGGGCGCAACCAGCATCTCCTCTGAAGCAGGCTACGCGGGAGTTGGACCCAATTTTTTGCCATGGGTGGTGGCAGTTTTTTTGGCAGCTTGCTCTGTGTGGTTAATTTGCGAATCTATAACTGGTGGCTACCGCAACATGCCAGAGGCCAGCGGCTCAGAGAAAGCCGATTGGCACGCTTTTGCTTGGGTCTCGGCAGGCATATTGGCCAATGCTGCACTGATCACTTTGGCTGGGTTTGTGTTGAGTTGCGCCATCTGTTTTGTTTTGGCGGTCAGAGGGCTTCGCTTGTCTCAAGGTGACCCCGCAGGCAATCTTTCTCAAACACTTAAAGATTGTGTGTTGGGCTTCCTTATTGCAGCACCTGTTTTTTGGTTGTTCACGATGTTCTTGGCCATCAATTTGCCCAACTTAACTGGCACCCCTTGGCTTTAAGCCCAAGTTGAAAGCGATACATGTTAGAAACTTGGAACAACCTGCTATCTGGTTTTGTCACAGCCGGAACTCCCATTAATTTACTCTGGGCCTTTGTGGGCTGTGCTTTAGGTACGGCCATCGGGGTGCTACCCGGCTTAGGCCCCGCAGTCACAGTGGCCATGCTCTTGCCCATCACAGCGCAAGTCGAACCCACAGCTTCCATGATTTTTTTCGCGGGCATTTATTACGGTGCCATGTACGGCGGATCCACCACGTCCATTTTGCTCAATACACCGGGCGAAACAGGGACCATGGTCACAGCACTTGAAGGCTTCAAGATGGCTAAGAGCGGCCGCGCAGGATCGGCCTTGGCCACAGCAGCCATTGGTTCTTTTGTAGCGGGCACCTTGGCCACCATTTTGGTCACCTTGTTTGCACCGGTGGTGGCTGAATTTGCAGTGAAGTTGGGTCCCCCAGAGTATTTCTGCATGATGGTGTTGGCCTTCATTACCGTGAGTGCCGTGTTGGGTCAAAGTACTGTGCGAGGCCTTAGCGCATTGTTCATTGGATTGGCATTGGGCTTGGTGGGCATGGACCAAATTTCGGGTCAAGTGCGATACACAGGCAACATTCCTGAGTTCATGGACGGTATTGAAACCGTCCTGATTGCTGTCGGTCTCTTTGCTGTTTCGGAAGTCATGTACAACGCGCTGTACGAGGGCAAGAGCAGCGTCGACATGAACCGCCTTACCAAGGCCCAAATGACACCCATAGAGTGGCGCAGGTCTTGGCCCGCATGGCTTCGCGGCACGGCCATTGGTTTTCCTTTTGGTACCATCCCCGCAGGCGGCTCGGAGATTCCCACTTTTCTAAGCTATGCCACCGAGAAGAAACTTTCAAAATACCCTGAAGAGTTTGGGACAGTCGGCGCTATTGAAGGTGTCGCTGGACCAGAAGCCGCCAATAATGCCGCGGTCACAGCCACCTTGGTTCCCTTGTTGACACTGGGCATTCCCACTTCTGTCACAGCCGCAATTTTGTTGTCAGCATTGCAAAACTATGGCATCCAAGCGGGTCCGCAGTTGTTCCAAAACTCTTCCAGCTTGGTGTGGGCCTTGATTGCCTCGCTCTACATTGGCAATGTGATGTTGCTGGTACTCAATTTGCCGCTGGTGGGCTTGTGGGTCAAGTTGTTGCAAATTCCAAAACCACAGCTTTATGCCGGCATTTTGATTTTTGCAACTGTGGGCGTTTATGGCATGCGCCAAAGCAGCTTTGATTTGTTCATCATGTATGGTTTTGGTTTGCTGGGAACCATCATGCGCCGCTACGATTTTCCGGTAGCCCCAGTCATTGTGGGCATGATCTTGGGGCCATTGGCCGAAGCACAAATGCGCAATGCCCTCTCGATTGGCGAAGGTCACTGGCGAGTATTCTGGGATCGGCCCATGTCATTGACTTTGCTAAGCGTTGTGGTCATTTGCTTGCTAATGCCACCGCTTTGGTCAGCCATCAAGCGACTTCAATCAAAGGCCTAAACAGGCTTTCATCAAGGCATTCAATCGAGTGCCTTTTTGGGTGAGATCGGTCACGATGCTAAAGTGATTCAAGCCCGCCAATTCTTCGCAAACTGGAACAGTACGCGCACCCCAGGTTTGGTGAATCAAACGGTTGTGACGCAAAAATTCTTGACTCTCATCACCACCTGCCACGGTGTACAAAACTCCCTGCTTAGGCCGAGGCCAATAAGCCGGACTGGCCATGCGTGCGTGCTTTGCAGTCAGCCTGAGTGAGTCTTGAAGGAAAGGTGTTTTGCGCAGTGGTGTGAGATCGTACAAACCAGAAATAGACAACGCCTTTTGAATCCAATGAGCAGGCATACCAGGGTCAACGCTTTGCCAGTCGCAAGCCAACAGCATGGCAGCCAGATGTCCGCCCGCAGAATGTCCTGCCACAGACACATTGCTTGGATTGCCGCCATGTTGAGCAATGTTTTGCCAAGTCCAGGCCATGGCCTTGACCATTTGGAGCGCAATGTCAGGAATGGTGACAGGCTTCTCAACAGTGCCAGGGCACAAAGCATAGTTCACCACCACCACACATGCCCCCATGTCATGCAAAGGTGGCGCGACAAACGAATGATCGGCTTTGTCGAGACTGCGCCAATAACCACCATGAATAAAAACCACCACGGGCGCATTGGGCTTGCTGGCTGGAAAGATGTCTAAGCTTTCATTGGGGCCATCGCCGTAGGCAATGTCGAGCGAACATTTCAAAGCCGCGCGCGCATCTGCGGAGGATTGAGCCCAATGAGCGAAATGAGCAGCATGGTCTGCCACCAATGCCCGGTTGTTGTACATGCTGTCGAACCAAGCGGCATTTTGGGTAGTCATGGCCATCGTCCTTTAAATTTTCATTTCCAATCGAACCTGAACATTTTGCCAATTGCGCGTGTTGGTATTGGCTGTTTCTGAGAAACCATTGCCAATATACGTTGTACCCGTGAGGTAATCACGAGGTGTGAGATTGCTAACCGTCACACGCAAAGCCGTGGCCGGTGAAAACTTCCAAAGGCCATAAACATCAACGACTCGCTTGGAGCCCTGGTAAGCCCATTGTTGATCGGTTCGACGCGTGGTGTAGTCTGGGTTGATATTGACATTGCCACCCAGCGTAAGAGGAATGGCACGGACGCGGTAGTCAGCCCCTAAGTTAGCTGTCATGCTAGGTTGCTGGTCTAAGCGATTGTTAGGACCCATGACATCCAAGACCTTAGAGTCAAAGAAACTTAAGTTGCTTCGAACGTCTACGGGTGGGGCGGCTTGCCAGACTTGGTTCAACCTGAACTTGGCTTCCAACTCAAGACCCTGAGTGATGGCATCTCCCACGTTTTGAGGACTAGAAACGAATCGTCGCAGACCCGGCGCCCACGCCGTGTCATAGCGCTCGCTGGTGACGGAGCGAATCAAATCGCTGATGTTGCGCCTGAATAAATTGGCACTCAAGACACCGCCCTCTGCCAAATACCGCTCGACCGCAATGTCAATGCCCGTTGCCAATTCAGGCTTCAGGCCAGGATTGCCAATTCGATCGGGACGTGTTGGACTATTGGCTTCGCGGGACAATGCCGTTCTGGCAACCATATTGAACAAGGTGGGTGTTTTGTAACTGCGCGTGAGGCTCATTCGAACTTGATCACGACTTTGAGGAATGGGTTTCCAAACAGCATGCAAGAGGGGCGTTAGGACACCACTCTTGTTGCGCTTCTCGCCCTCTTCGTTGCTGCCTTGAGTCAGAATACTTTCATAGCGGATGCCTGCATGCGCACTCCAATTGGGGTTGATTGTCCATTCGTCTTGCGTGAAGATGGCCCAGCGTTGCGTGCTGGCGCGCAAGTTGCCAGCGTCGTCTGAGACCTCTGTATTGGCCTCTTCCGTTCTGCGCACGCCCTCCAATTCAAGACCGCTGACAAACTGGTGGCCATTGGCCGTAACTTGAGTGAGTTTAGCGTTCCAAGATTGCGACAAATCTTTGAAACTTTGCGACTCGTCCATGGTGTTGAACAAGCCAGTTGAACCTTGGGCCACTTGGCTAAAGCGTGACTTGTAGTTCGACTCACCCAAGCCAAACTTAAATTCAAATCTATCGTTCGCCGAGAAACGTTGGTTCCACTGACCATTCAAGCGCGTCATCACAAAACGGTTGTTGGTGGTGGTATTGGCCGCATCAAAAGCAAACGGCTGTGCAATGCCTCTGATCGATTTGTTTTCAGTGAGGTCGATATGCCCCAAACTGCTGGACTCTGAATACACCATGAAGGGCATCAAAATGAGCGCTTTGCCTTCTTCACCACGCCACATGAGTCTGGCGTTGGCGTTCATGCCTTGGCGATGGCCCAAATTCACGGAGTGGCGCTCTCGGTGTGAAGACCAGGCTGGCATAAGTCCTTGCGCGTCAACATTGGAATCTGTGACAGAGGTACTGTCATCAGGGCGCCATGAGTTCATGGCAGAAACTGTGAGCGTTCCATTCAGCGACTCAGACTTGAGGTTGTGAACCCAGTTCAAGCCTTCAGATCGGTGTCCATTTTCAAAGGAACTGCCCACCTTCAAATCATCTGGGTTGGCTCGCTGGCCTTCGCGCAAAATGATGTTGATGGTGCCAGCAATGGCACGTGCACCTGTTTCAGCAGTTGGCGCACGCAAAATTTCCACTTTCTCCACCATCTCAGGGGTCAAGGATTCAACTGAGAAGCCCGGCGGAACGCGTTGCCCGTCCAAAAGGATCTGGGTGTAGCCACCCCCTAAACCACGCATGCGAATAGCACCACCTCGACCTGGTGCGCCTTGAATGGTGACACCGGGCAGGCGCTTCAAAACTTCACCCAAGGTACCGTCACCTTGTTTGTCCAGCTCTTCCCGACCAATCACAATTTTGGCTGCCGTGGACTGTCGACGCTCTTCCATGGTGTTGTCGCGATTGCTTTTGATTTCGACGCGGCCCATGTCTTGAACAGGCGCATTGGCTGGTGGGGCGCTTTGTGCCAAACCCAAGGTTGAAATGGCTGACAAAACGGCTAGTGCTACGGGTGTCTTGATTTTCATTCCCGTATTTTGACAGGGGAATGTAAATACTTTGTATCTAGCCTTTTCTCACCCGACAAATTGACGGGTTTCTATGCAAGCCAATGCTGCAGCTTATTCGCCAGACTTGAACAAAGCCGCCACCTTGCGCTTGGGCTTGATGTTGGCAGAAATACCTGAACGAGAAGCGGTCGTTTTGGGCGATGCTTCCCATGACGCCGCTGCAGCTTGCTCCAAGCTAGGGGCCTCGTAGGGTTTCTCAAAAAAAGGATCTCTTGACACTTGAGCGGGTCTGAAACTGCTGCGACGGTCGCGGGGGGCCTCTTCCTCACGGCGCCGCTCAAAGCCACGCTCAGGTCTTCTGTCTTCTCGGCGATCGTCACGCCGCTCTTCTCGGCGACCTTCGCTTAAATTGCCTCGCGAGCGGTCTTCTTCTAAGGGGTAGTTTTCGACTTGAAGTTTGGTTTTAATCAGCTTTTCAATATCGGCTACCAAGCGCATGTCGGAGGGTGAGACCAAAGTCACAGCCAGTCCAGAGGCGCCAGCACGCCCTGTTCGACCAATGCGGTGCACATAATCTTCGGCATTGAAGGGCACATCAAAGTTGAACACAGCAGGCACATCTTTGATGTCGAGACCTCGGGCTGCCACATCGGTGCAGACCAGCAAATCGACTTCGCCTTTTTTGAAAGCCTCAAGCGCTTTGAGGCGTTCGTCTTGGGTCTTGTCGCCATGCAAGGCAGCAGTGACCAAACCTTCGCGCTCAAGGGAGCGCGCCAAGCGACCGCAACCCAGCTTGCTGTTCACAAAGATAAAGGCTTGTTTGATGCCGCGCTCGTTTAAAACAGCTTTCACAAGCCTGCGCTTGTCGTCATCTTGCGCACTGTAAAAACGTTGCTCTACAGTAGAGGCTGTTTCGTTGGGCCGGGCCACCTCAATGGTTACGGGATCTTGCAAATAGCTTCCCGCCAAGCGCTTGATTTCAGGGGAAAAAGTGGCAGAGAACAACAGCGTGGTGCGCTGCTTAGGCAAGAAACTCAAGATGCGCTGCAAGTCTGGCAAGAAGCCAATATCAAGCATGCGGTCGGCTTCGTCGAGGACCACATATTCAACTTGGTTCAGCACCGCGTTTTTGGCTTCAATGTGATCAAGCAAGCGACCTGGTGTGGCCACCAGAATTTCAACGCCTCTTTTGAGCTCAAGGGTTTGTGGCTTCATGTCCATGCCACCAAACACCACGGCACTGCGCATTTGGGTGTACTTGGCATACAGCTTAATTTGCTGTGCGACCTGATCGGCCAGTTCGCGGGTGGGCAATAGCACCAAAGCGCGCACAGGATGGCGCGCTGGAGATGTGGATGTGTTTTCGTGCTTTAACAGGCGTTGGAGTAGCGGCAAAGAAAAAGCAGCCGTTTTACCGGTACCTGTTTGCGCTGCGCCCATCACGTCTTTGCCCGTCAAAACCACAGGAATGGCCTGGGCTTGAATGGGGGTCATGGATTCATAGCCCATTTCGGCTACGGCACGTGCCAGCGGTTCTGCCAGCGATAGATTTGAAAAAGAGTCGGTCATTAACCCGCTATTGTCGCACTTTAGGTCTTAGGCAATGTGACACCCACCTGTCCCTGGTATTTTCCGCCGCGATCTTTGTAGCTGGTCTCGCAAACTTCATCGCTTTCAAAGAACAAAACCTGGGCACAGCCTTCCCCAGCGTAGATCTTGGCTGGCAGAGGGGTGGTATTGCTGAATTCGAGGGTGACATAGCCTTCCCACTCGGGTTCGAAGGGGGTCACATTGACAATGATGCCGCAGCGGGCATAGGTGCTTTTGCCCAGACAAATGGTGAGGACATTGCGCGGAATACGGAAGTATTCCAAGGTGCGGGCCAAGGCAAAGCTGTTGGGGGGAATGACGCAGACATCGGAATGGATGTCGACAAAGCTTTTTTCGTCAAAATTCTTGGGGTCGACCACCGTGCTGTAAATGTTGGTAAACACCTTGAACTCTGGGGCGCAGCGAATGTCGTAGCCATAGCTGCTGGTGCCGTAGCTCACAATTTTCTCGCCGGTGGCGTTTTGACGCACTTGCCCTGGCTCGAAAGGCTCAATCATGCCGTGCTCTTGAGCCATACGGCGAATCCATTTGTCGCTTTTGATCGTCATCTCTTTGTCTTTCCAACATTCTTTGATGCAAGGCAACATTGTAAAGTGCCAACTAGGATTGTGAGAGGAATTCAAGCCTTCTGTGCGCGCAAAAGGTGCAATTCAGGATAGTCTGGGCTAAACTTTGGAGTACTTACCCCTTAGAAGAAAAGACATGAAAAGACGCACCCTGCTTCAAGCCAGTCCCATGCTGTTTGGCCTTTCAGGGCTTAGCCAAGCCCAGTCGGCCTATCCCAGCAAACCCATTCGATACATCGTGCCAGTGGCTGCCGGCGGTGGTTCTGACATGGTGGGCCGTGCCCTGTGTGAGCGCTGGGCCAAAGTGTTGGGCCAATCTGTGGTGGTTGACAACATTGGCGGCGGCGGCGGTGTCATTGCCTCGCAAAATACGGCGCG
>CANNNB010000095.1 GCA_947505995.1 Comamonadaceae bacterium | reverse complement strand
GATTTCCGTAAACGCTCCGATGGTGAAATGATATCAGTCAAGCGGATGCCATAGCGGTCGTCCACGATGACAACTTCGCCTTGTGCAATTAAACACCCGTTAACCACCAAGTTCAAGGGCTCGCCGGCCTCTACGTCCAACTCGATCACGCCGCCGTTTTGAACCGACATTAAATCGCCCAGAGGCATTTTGGTTCGGCCCAGCTCAATCATGACCCGAACCGGCAGATCCATGATCATGTCCATATCGGGAATGACGGGTTTGGCTGTTTCAGCTGCTTCAGCCGGCTCTTCACCCCAATGGGTGAGATCGTCTGATGAGCCTTTTTCAATCTGCTGCGTCACAAGTCACCTTCACTTTTCTGAATTTGTTGGTCTAGCTGGCTGAGGGCCTTGGCGGCATTGGCCAAATCGTTTTGCGCCTGAGCTGGCATGTCTAGGCTGCCAAGGTACTGACCCGAAGTTGCGCCTTCAAAGTCTTCCATTTTGGGAACCAAAGGGGGCGAATTCATGTGCTCCACTTTCAAGGCATAGTGCCCATTTCTAACGCCATATCGACCACTGAGTAAATTGACGCCATCTACCATCAAGCGCACGGGCGCCGACAAATCAATGGGCAGAACCTGGCCCAAAGACAAGGAGATCAATTGCGCCACCGACAGCTCTTTTTCGCACAGCACAGCCACAGAATCTACGGGCTTGGCATACAGCTGATGTTGCAGGCTGCGGCTCCAGCCAGCCGGTTGGCCTGGCGTTTCTGCACCTTTGCCTGAGCTACTGGGCGTTTGCCAATCTAATGCGCGCTTGGGCAGACACAGGTCAACCCTTAATTCCAGCAAGTTGAAATGGATGGCAAATTGGGCGTGCAGCACCACATCTTTGTGGGAGGTGAGTCGAAGCGAGGAAAGTTGCTGCTCTTGCCTTAAGGTTTGCAGGCGAATGGGATAAGCTGTTTGCCATGCTGCCTCATAGGCAGTGGCCATCGTTTCAAGCAAACGTTGCCGAATGCCCAATTCAATGTGCGTGAGTTTGCCGCTTCGTTCTTTGATGGGAATGACACCGGCGCCGCCAAACAAACAATCTACGGCCGCAGCCACCCAGCGAGAGTCAAAGCTCCAAGCGCAAAGTGTTTGTAGCGCATCGATTTCAAAGACTTGAATGTCTGCAAAAGAAGGTGCTTCCAACACAAAGGTTTCGTAGCTTTTTAACGCCATATCGCCTGCCAAAATCTTGATTTCAGCGGGAACCAAAGTGGACAGAGACTGACGCCACTGCGAAACAAATTGCATGTGCATGGCATCCAATTGCTCGCGATTCCAATCGTGCGAGACATGGTTGTCTAGACCCTCAAGGGCCTCTTTGGCAAAGGGAAATTGCATGTTGTCTGGGTCGGTATTCATAAATTTTCTCTAAGCGGTGGGCTCTAACTTTTAGGCGTAGAGATAAACTTGATTGGCGCCCGTTTCCCGGGCTCGGTTTGCACCGGCCTCCCGTTGCGTCAATATTCTAGGGCTATCGCCAGTTGGGTTGTTGGCATCAGAGCCGCGCTCTTGGAAGCCTGAAAAATCTTTGGCATTTGATGATGCAGACTGGCCTTGCTGCCGCATATCTAGCTGCAACTCCAAACCCATTTGCTGAAATTGCTCGCGCAATTGCGGTGCACTTTGTTCCAATCGGGTTTTGGTAGAGTCGCTCACGCCTTCAACAATCAGCAGTGCGCCGCCGCGCTCATCGAGCTTCAGCTCTATGGTGAACTTGCTCTGATCGGGCGGTGTCAATTCCATCACCACATGACCACCACCTTGCTTCACCATTTTTTGAATTTCCAGCTGCACAGCGCCAGAATCTAGGCGCACCTCGTGGGGCACCACAGGGGCGGGGCGTTCTTGGGCTTGGAGTGAAATCCAATCCATCACCGTGTTAACTGGCCTCTGGGGGCCGCCTACAAGACTGCTCACAAACGTAGAAGACAGGTCTTCCAAACTCTGCACTGCAGTGCTAGATTCTGCTGGCGCGGGGGCCTCGTTCAAACGCGCTTCTGGTAGATCCAAACGTGTGGTGGGCGAAGATGAAAGATCTGCAGCTTGCGTCAAAGAGGAGACCGGCTTAAGTCCGGAGTCTGTCTGTAGGCTCTTTAAAACCGGTGCTTCTTTAGAACTGATCTTGGCATTGAAATTAAAGGCAGACTCTTCGTCGTGAGGGGCTGTATTTGCAGCGTTTAAATCTTGGTTGGCTAAAGGCTTCTCTGTTGAGACTGGCGCCAGCTGAACTGCCTGGGCCACTGGCGCCGCATTGGCCAAAGCGCCTGCTGAGGCAACCAAACTGCTAACTGGCGGTGTGTTTGTATTGGCCTCCACATTGCCCATTTGCGTTGCACCAGTTTCATTAGACCCAGTGCCATTGGCCGCCGCATTGGCCACTGCATTGGCAAATACGACTGATGAAGCTTGAGGCTGACTTGAAAGACTTGAAACGCTTGTAGCCAAGGTGTTAACAGCGTCTGATGGCGAGGATGCTGCACGCTCTGCTTGCAATGCGGCACCCAATGCCAAATTGTCTGGCTGACTTTCAATTGATGCTGTGCTGGCCATCGATTGATTTGCCAGCGCTTGGGTTGAGTTGTCAGACTGAGGGTTAAGTGTGTTCAATGCTGGCGCGTTCTGGGCCGATACAGAACTTGCGCTGGCTTCAATGGCTTGCAATGCCTGGCCCGTTTCGGCAACAGGCAAGGGGGCTTGCGGTACTGGCGGTGCTGCCATTGAAGCAGCCAATTGGGCAGCTAAGTTGGCAGCAGCCTGCTCGGCACTTTGACGATTGTTGTTCAAATCAAGGGCATAAAGTTCTTGCACTTGAACGTCGCTGTCATCTGTCAAGACTGGGCCATCTTGCCCACTTGAAGCAGACGCCTTGGCGGAACTTGCCTGCGCCGCTAAGGCAAAATTTGCATCCCCCACAGCATTCCTCAGCACTTCTGCCGGCAAAATTTGCAGGTCTACTGCTTTTTGTTCTGCTTCTGCTAGCTTGTCCAGCCTGGTCTGTTCCAGTGCTTCTGAAACTACGCCTGCAGGCTGCATGGCAGCTGCAAGCTCCTCTGTAAAGCCTTCTTCTGGCGTCACGACCGAAGGGTCTAGTGCGTCGCCAGAAAGCGTGGGTACTGCAGCAGAAGTTGGATTGGATACTAAGATGGCCATGATTTAATTTCCCAAATTTAAATCAAGTTATGCAACTTCAATGCCACCTTGCTATTTGGTGTGTTGGCGAGCCTGTAAAACGTCTTCCAGCGCCTTGTCCTCGTTCTTCTCAAATTGGTTTTGGCGCTGTTGCTTGCGTTTGGCCAAGAAAGATTGAAGGGTCTTGAGCCTTTGGGCATCGTGCAAAGCTTTGTCTAGCGCCTCACGGCTTTGAGACTTCAAAGCCTGCACCTCAGGCTCTTGCGATTTGGCGGTGGCTCGCAAATTGAGGCCAAAGTTGGCTTGGGTTTGCAAGTTCAAAACGGTATCGCCTTCTTGCGCAGCCTTCACCCATTGAGATTCATATTCCTTGGCATAGGACTCGACTTGCAAATTGAAATTACGCACTCGCTCATATTCAGCTTGCACACGTTTGGACTGAGCAACAGACCGGTCTTTGCGCAGCTTCAGCATTTGCTGCAGCACTTCAAACACACGATTGCTCATATTGTGGAAGCCTTTGCAATGGTGCTCAAGGCCTTCAGGCTGCCCTCAAGGTCGGCCACTTGGTGCGACTCTTGTTGCAAAAAAGTTTGAATGTGGGGCCACAACCTGAGTGCGGCATCCAAGTCGGGGTCGTTGCCTTGCATGTAAGCGCCCATGGCGACCATGTCACGGCTGCGCTCATGACGGCTGATGAGCTGCTTGATGCGCCGAGCTGCCAAGACATGATCTTGGGAAGCCACTTTGGGCATCACCCTTGAAATTGATTTTTCAATGTCAATGGCGGGATAGTGCCCAGAATCGGCCAATTCACGCGACAAGAAAATATGGCCGTCCAGCACACCTCGCGCTGCATCGGCCACAGGATCGTGCACATCGTCGCCTTCTAGAAGCACTGTGTAAAAAGCCGTTAAGGAGCCATCGGGGTGCTCGCCGTTGCCAACTTTTTCTACCAGAGCAGGCAGCTTGCCAAACACGCTGGCGGGGTAGCCGCGGGCCACAGGTGCTTCGCCCAAGCTCAAACCAATTTCGCGTTGCGCCATGGCGTAGCGGGTAAGTGAGTCGACAATGAGCACCACATGCTTGCCTTGGTCTCTGAACCAAGTGGCCACATCGGTGGCATATTCAGCACCCTTGGCGCGCGCCAGCGGTGAGGTGTCGGCCGGTGAGGCCACCACCACGGCGCGGGCTCTAGAAGTATCGTCAAGTTGGTCGTCGCAAAATTCGCGCACCTCGCGGCTGCGTTCACCCACCAGCGCAATGACAATCACATCGGCCACACAATTGCGCGTGAGCATAGACAGCAACACACTTTTGCCCACGCCAGAACCGGCAAACAAGCCCATGCGCTGGCCACGCCCCACCGACAACATGGCATTGATGGCGCGCACGCCGGTGTCTAGGGGTTCATGAATAGGCTTGCGCTTGAGGGGGTTGGGGGAAGCAAAGCGCATAAGGTGGTCGCTCCAACTGGCGCCGCCCAAGCCATCTAGAGGCCTGCCCAAGCCATCGACCACGCGTCCTAACAATTGGGGTCCAATGGGCACCGAAGCAATGCCCTGGCGCATTTGATAGCCCTGAGCGCGTCGTTGCGGTGTGAGCAAGGGGTACACCACCGCACCAGGCGACAAGCCTGCCATTTGGTCAAAGGCCATGAGGTAGGTGGTGTCGCGTTCAAAGCCAATGCACTCGGCATCAACCCAATTGCCTTGGCGAGAATTTTCAACACAAGCTTGCGCGCCAATAGACAAGGGCAAGCCCTCGACTTCAACCAACAGTCCGGAAACTCGTTTAACCCGACCTTCGCGCACAGACAAAGGCAAGTTGGCCAACTTGGCGCGTTGTGAATCTACAAATTGTTGAAGATCGGCCTGGCTCAAGGCGGTCTCCTTTAAATGGAATCCGAAGCGTGTTGCGGCAGTAAACCCAAAGCACTTCGCACCAATGCATCGCGTGCACTTAGGCCCACATCAAGGCGTGTGCCCTCTACCAAAACATAGGCGAAGCCTTTGCTAAGGTCGGCATCGGGTCTGACCAAAGACTGAAACGGCATGTCGGGGTGGGTTAACAAGCTTTGCCAAGCTTCAAGCTCGGCGGGTGGCACACCCACAATTAAATTCTCGCCAGGCCTTGGCAATCGCATCAGCGCTTCTTGCACCGCTGCAACAAATACAGAGCGGTCCATTTGCTCTTTGCCTGCCAGGCGCAATGCGGTTTCATACACCCACTCGGGCAATGCCGATTGGAAGGCTTGGGGCAAAGACTGCAGCTGTGCCATGACGCGCTGCATTTCCTGCGACATGTGCTCAATGTCTTTGATGCCGCTTTGATAGCCTTGTTGGTAGCCCAACTGAAAACCTTCTGTGCGGCCTTGCTCAATGCCTTCCTCGCGGCCCTTAACCGAGCCTTGTGCTTGGCCATCTAGCAAACCCTCTTGCAAACCTCGTGCGTAGGCATCTTGGTAGGCTTTGCCGCGAATGGCATCGACTTCATTGACGCTGGGCAACACCAACATGGCATCGGCCATGTGGTGGCGCGAAGTTTCTTGGCCTGTGGTGTGCTCGGAGGTGGCTGGCTCGCCGTCAAAGGAAGGAGGGCTCCAGCGGTTCATGCTTAATTTGCCCCAGGCCCAACGCTGACGATGGCCAAAGAAATACGATCTTCGTCTTGCATCTGACGCGCAAGTTGCACAATTTCCAATTGCTTGGCCTGAACTTCTTGCACGCGCACGGGCGGCAAGCTTTCCATCTCAACACGGAAACGATCGGCTTTGCTTTTTGTAATGTTAGAGAAGAAGAATTTTTGCAAATTGGGGCTGGCGCCTTTAAGCACAACCAGCATCACATCGTCTGCCACTTCTGTGAGCAAAGTTTGCACAGCTTGGGGTGAAATTTTCATCAAGTCTTCAAACGTGAACATCCGTTCAAAAATTTGCTCGGCCAGTTTTTCAGAGTGCAGTCGAATGCTGGCCAAGGTGGTTTTCTCAAGCCCACCTGTAAAGAGTCGAAGAATTTCAGCCGCTGGGCGAGCACCGCCCACGCCGCTAATTTCTGCGGTGGAGTCGTTGCCAAGCGTGCGTTCGAGCATGTCGTTCAATTCCACCAAGGCTGATGGATTGATTTGGTCTAACAAGGCCACGCGCAACACCAATTCATCGCGCAATTCAGCTTCAAACAATTCGAGGACGGCAGCCGATCTTTCGGCTGGAATAAGTGACAGCAAAGTGGCGGCCACTTGAGGATGCTCGGCTTGCAAGTGACGCTGCAGTTGTTCATTGCTCATGCTGGTGAGCAAATCGAGGGCAGGCACACTGCTGGCCAATTGGCTGGCCACCGAGCCGCCTGCGTCGCCCGCAAATTTGTCCATGAGTGCAGTGACAAAGCGCTGCGGGTCAAACGGCACTTGCTTGCGATGAGCCGTGACGTTTTTGAACTCTTCTAGCACCTGAATCATGACCTCGCGGTCGATGCTTCTGAAGTTGGCCATGAGCGAAGAGACTTTTTGGGCTTCGGCGGCCGTGAAGTTTTTAAGCAAAGTACCTGCTACTTCGGGGCCTAAAGACATGAGCAAAATGGCAGCCCGAGAAGGGCCATCCAAGCTGCTTTCTTTGGACCGCTCAAGGTCTGGCGACTGCAGACCTTTGCGAAGCGCGCCACCCAAAACGCCTGGCTTGAAATTGGAGGCGGCCGTGTTCATGATTTGTCCTGACCTGATGCATTGGCCGCGCCTGCTTCAGACACCCAAGCACGCAACAACAGTGCGGTGTCATCGGGTTGCTCGGTGGCATATTGCGTGGCATAGCCCAACACATCTTCAAACTTGGCTTTGCTGGCCACTTCTCGCTCGCGCATGCGTTCCATTTGCGCTTCAATTTCTTTTTCAACCCGCAACTCTTGCGCGCGCTTGACTTCTTGGTCCATGGCCCATGACAGGTCAAGGTCTTTAATCTCTTCCCGCATGCGTTGGGCGGCGCGGCCCTGCGGCGAATTTGGCAAATCTGGATCGATAGGCGGCAGCGGCACGGGACGCATCAAGGGGCGTGCAATGGCGAAATAAGCAAACAACAAGCCCAAGGCAATGGCGCCATAACGAATAAGCTGGGACAGCAAATCTGGGGTTAAACGGTTGGTGTCTTCCACCGCCACAGGTTCTTCGGAGAAGGGTAAGTTGGCCACACTGACGGTGTCACCGCGGCGTTGCACAAAACCAATAGCGTCTCTGACCAACGCATTGATTTGTTGAATTTCTTGAGGGGTATAGGCCACGCTGCGAGTGGCATTGACCTTGGCGCCTTTTTCATATTTGTAGTCAAGCACCACAGCCGCCGACACACGGCGCAATTGGCCTTTGCTCGACTTGATTCTTTCAATGGCCCGGTCAACCTCAAAGTTAACCGTTTTTTCATTTCTGGAGCTTGCTTCGTCCGAGCCTGATGCGCCAGTATCTACGCTGCCAGGTGCCCTGAGGTTTTCACCCTTTGCTTCGGTGGTGATGGGGGCCTTGGCAGACTCTTGAGGCTGGTTGGTAAGTGAGCCCGGCACGCCACCTGAGCCCGATTTGCCGCCGCTTGACTCGATGGAGAGTTGGCTGCGAATGGCTTGATTGGGCGGGGCATTTTTACCAAAAGTTTCAGACGTGCGCTCGCGCTCATCAAAATCCAAATCGACCGACACCTGTGCACGGAAACCGTCTTTGCCAGCCAGCGGCTCCAAAATGGCAGCAACACGGCGGTTGAGTGCGGCTTCTAATTCGGAAGTGTATTTAAGCTGAGAAGGGTCGAGCCCTTCTTGGCGGGAGGCGCTAGAGCCCAAAATACCGCCTTCGGTGTCCATGATGGACACCTCTTGCACGCGCATGCCTGGCACGGCAGAGCTGACCAATCTGGCAATGGCCGCAATTTGGGGGCCGTCTAACATGCGGCCGGGGTGCAAAGTGAGAATGACAGATGCGGTTGGGCGCTCTTGTTCGCGCACAAATGCAGAGGGTTTGGGCACGGCCAAATGGACGCGTGCCGATTTGACTTGCCCTAATGAGCTGACACTGCGCGCTAACTCGCCTTCAAGACCGCGCAAATAATTGACGCGCTCTACAAATTGGCTGGTGCCAAATTTTTGGTTTTCTAGAAGTTCAAAGCCTACGTTTCCGGCTTTGGGCAAGCCTTGGCCTGCCAGTTTCAAACGCGTTTCATAGACCAAAGATTGGGGTACCGTGATAGCGCCGCCGCCCTCCGT
>CANNNB010000094.1 GCA_947505995.1 Comamonadaceae bacterium | reverse complement strand
TTCATTAACACTGCCGACAACGAATTCTTGAACCACACAGCACCTTCACTGCAAGGTTGGGGCTATGCCGTGTTTGCACATGTTGTGTCTGGAATCGAAATTGTGGATGACATTGAAGGCGTTAAAACTGCACGCAATGGTTTCCATGACGACGTGCCCAAAGAACCCGTCATTATTGAAAAGGCTGTCGCGCTTTAATATTCGCGGCCATTCATTTTCATGACTGCAACCGTGTTGCCGTTTCAAGTGTTTGAAGCACCTGAAACTTGGCACACGATTGATTTTATTTCTGACTTGCATTTGCAAGAAAATGAAATTGCCACCTTTGAAGTATGGCAAAACTATATGCAAAATACGACCGCTGATGCGGTCTTTATTTTGGGCGATCTGTTCGAGGTGTGGGTTGGCGACGATGCCGTCCAACAACATGCTTTTCTACAGAAATGCGCCACTGTTTTAAAGGCTTGCGCATCGAAAAAAAAGGTGGCCTTCATGCGGGGCAACCGTGATTTCTTGATGGGCTCAGCTTTCCTCAACGACTGCCATGTGCTTGATCTGCAAGACCCTACCGTACTTAAATTTGCATCTCAACAATGGCTTCTCTCCCATGGTGACGCTGGTTGTTTAGGCGACACAGACTACCAAGCCTTTCGACAAATGGTCAGACAATCGAGTTGGCAAAAAGACTTTTTGGCTAAGCCCTTATCCGAGAGGGAGAGCATTGCCAGGCAACTTCGGGCACAAAGCGAAATGCTCAAAAAAAATCCAAGCGCAGCTTATGCCGATGTCGCAGATGAGTGGTCTATTCAGCTGCTTCAACAAGTCGGCGCTGCATGCCTAGTTCATGGGCACACCCACCGTCCTGGGCATCACAGCCTGGGGCAAGACACGCTCATGCAACGCTTGGTTTTAAGTGACTGGGAAGCTGCATCGGCAACGCCTCGTGCCGAAGTTTTGCGCTGGCATTCCGAGGGCCAAGTCGAACGAATCAACTTGTTGCCTTGAAGTTTTCCTTGCCTATTTGACTGTGTGCTAGCTTTACGCCTGCCTTGCGGCATCAAGCTTCAATCAGCTACGCAATAAATTCTTCAAAGCATTTTGCAATCGCCGCGCCAGCTTAGGTTCGTGCGTCGATGACAAAACTGCTGTGACATCCAAGGCCCAAGTTTGCTCCGGGCCAGGTTGGTTTTTGCGAGTGAGCAATTGAAGTTGCAACGCGCGTCGCTCATTCAAATTCTCTGCAGGCGTTGGCACTTCAGCAGCCATTTCCAAACGCAAAATGGCTTCGCCTGCAGTAGCGGCAGGAGCTTGGCTAACCGCTTGTGACCACGCGGCCCTTGCAGCTAGGTTGACATTGCGACCCAGATCTTGTGCCGTGGGCACCAAGTCGGCTTGGCGCTTTTCCCATGCAGCAAGCAAGTGCGTTAAGGACTCACCATGAGCCTGCGCGGCCAGCTTGCGCAAGGCCATTTCTGCGTGCTCCATGGCATCGCGCTGGGCTCTGAAAGCAGCATCACCAAGACGCGGGCCACGTTCTTCACGATCACCACGATCAACACCTCGGTCAAAACGACCGCCATTCTTATCACCAAAACCGCCTTTGTCAGAGCGCGGAGCCCCCTTGCCATCTCGGCGATCTCCTGGCCCGCCGCGACCTGCTGGTGTGGGTACCGATTTCTTTTGACCAGGGCGGTCATCACCCCGCATGGCCACCAAGGGGCGCGCTGGCTTGGGTGCTTCAACGGGTTTGACGGGCTCTGGGGCTTGGTTAGAAGACGAATCTGTTTCAGAGTCATTTGATTCTGTTGCAGGCGCTTCATGGGCACTAATTTCAACCGCCACAGAAGCAGGAACGACATCGGCATTGGCCTTGGCTTGCCCTTTCAGTGCCGCGTCCAAAGCAGCCATGGCTGTCTTTATTTTTTGAACATCGCCCGAGGCGTTGGCCGCTTTCAATTCATTGGATGCATCTAGCACCAGTCGGTCGTGAGCCGATAAGGGGACATTTGAAACGTGCTCACGCGAGTTGGTTTTGCGACTGAAAGCTTCATCAATGGGTTTGCGAAAAGCCTCCCACATTTTTTGTTCAATGCGGCGATCCATGGGAACGCTTTGCGCTTCCGTTTGCCAGTTTTGTTGCAAAGCTTTGACCGCATCGACTCGCAAAAGTGGTGCTGCTCCAAGCTGTTCAGCTTCTGCAATCAAGGCTTGGCGTCTAGCAGTGCTGGCTTTTTGAGCCGCTTCCAAAGGTGCTGCTGCTTTGTTCAGAGCCTGCCTCCAAAGGGGTTGCAGTTCTGCAAAAGCTTTTTCACTCAAATGACCGGCCGAGCGCCAGCGATCGCCAAACTGATGCAACGCCCGCAAGTGCGCACGCCAATCTGCATTTTCAGCATTGGCCTCACCCCAAGCCTTCACCTCTTCAATCAATGCCAAGCGTTGAGCGCGGTGCTCACTGGCTTCGTGTTTGATTTTGTCCAGCCAGGTTTGAACCACTTTGTAGGCGTTGTTGCATGCAGCATCAAAGCGCTTCCAAAGTGCATGATTTGGCAAGCCCCCTTGATCGGCTTTTTTCCACTCCTCACGCAACTGCCGCAAGGCGTCTTGCATTTTTCGACCGCCCACGGTGGGTTCAAGGTGAAACTCCTCCTTGGCGGGGGTTGGGGTTGCAGAAGTTGTTTCTGCCACATGAATTACTGGATCATTGGCAACACTTACGTTGGCAACACTTTCACTACCAACTTCAGGTTCAGCCCGTATGTCGTCATCCTGTTGCGCTACTTCTTGTACTTGAGTAGCAACTTCTGTGACGACTTCTGTGACGACTTGTGCTTTGACAGGTACTTTTTTGAACAGGCCTTCCGCCTTCAAAACCAATGCCAAACGCGATTGATCAGCAACATGACGCTGCCAACCCTCTGTATCACCCGCCGCGATTAAAGCCTCATGGACTTTCAAGTCCATGTTGGTATCCATGTTGCGCCCATGGTCCTTCAGTGCTTGTTTGAGAAGCAGTAAGTTGGCTTCATTGTTCTCAGCTGACAACAAGGTCATGGCACCTGTGACAGCTTGGTTGGCAGCTTCGCGCAAAGCCAATCTTTGCGCGGGGTCCATTTTGGTGTTGCTGACCTTGGGAGTTTTGCCAGGCTTGTTGTCGGACTCAGCGCTTGCACCATCGGCGCCTGTCTGCGATGCATTGGCCGCAAACGAAGAATCTGCAGTGTGCTTATCTTGTTTATCTTGCTTATCTTGCTCGGCTTGACCGGTTGAATGGCCGCTGTGCCCGCCACGTGCCAATCGAATTTCCTCGGCCCAAACAGGGACAGAAGGCAAAATTTCATTGGCATCTTCTCTGGCCGATTTGGCCTGAAACAAAGCGCCTTCAAAGGCCTCCCAAACACTGCTTAATTGGTGCCGAGAAGCATCGAGTTGAGGCGGAAATTTCAAATCAACACTGTGCCAAGATCCGTCTTCAGTGAGGGCATGGGCTTGTTGATGCCAATTTGCCACATCTGACTGCAAGAGTTCATTGGCAGCAGTAGCTTCTTTCAAACTTTTGGTAGAAAGCACTTCAATGCGTTGCGCCAACAGCACTGCTGTTTCGCGCTGCACCATGACTTGGTGCTGCAAATCTTCAACTGCTTTGATTTTTTCATTCAATTGCAGCTTGAGGCTTGCCAAGGGTTCACGCGAAAGCGGTGCACCTGCTTTGGCGGCATCTCTTTGCCAAGCCATGGCATCGGCAATGTTCAAACGCGAAGACGTCAACATGGCATTGGCCCGTTCGGCCCATTCAGAGGCCAATACATCTTGGCCATGCGCTCGCTTCAACTCATCCAACTTTTCTCGAAGTACTTTGGCAGCGCCTTTGTCTCGCACCGAGACCTCTTTGTAAACGTGCTGCAAGTCTTCTTGGGATGGCTCAGTCTGAAGCCAATCACGCAATTTGGCGGCTCGCTCACCGGATGTTTGAGCGGTAAAGGCACCCCCGGTCAAGTTGTCTAGGGCTTGCAAGTCTGGGGTCTTAGGAGAAGAAGAAGTCACAGTCACAACACAAAAAGATAAAGAAGCTATTTTCACCGAGGAAGACGGGCCTCGATATGCAGAAAGCATCTATTTTTGATTTTTTTTATAATTCACTGTTCCTCTAATCCAATTCAAGCTGTGCCTCACCCCCCCTTTCATGAAACCGCTGGGCAATTTATCCTTCGCTTTTGGCGCGGACTTTTGACCTTTGGGGGTGATATTGGCCGTGGCTTTGTGAACATTTCCCATCACAGTTTTGCAGTGCTGGGGTTGCTTGCCTTGATCCTCTGCATGCTGGCTCTGGCTCGCCCAGAGGTTCGCACTCTGACCGTGCAAAGCGTGCAGGGCTGGCTATTTACACGTCTTCACATTTCTGATGCGGAGGACGAACAGCAAAAAGTATTGCTGAGAAGCTTGGCCGCGCCAGCAACAGATCTGTCGCCCCTCCAATTGAACCTGGTTCAAGCTGTGAAAAGCAAATACAGGGTTGCGCCAGAACCTTTGAACGCCTTGATTTTGGAAGTATTTGACTTGGCCGATCGGTCGGCACTTGACCCCACTTTAATTCTGGCGGTCATAGGCGTTGAGTCCAATTACAACCCCTTTGCCAACAGTCCTACGGGAGCAAAGGGTCTGATGCAAGTTATCGCTGAAGTTCATTCTGAACAATTCACCCCCTACGGAGGGGCCATGGCCATTTTCGACCCCAAAACAAACCTCAGAATTGGCGTCAAAATTCTCAAAGAATGTATTGATTTGACTGGCAGCCTTGAGGAGGGACTCCGACTTTACAAGGCAGGCGAGGAGTCGGTTTCCCAAGAAACTGAATACTTAGCGCGTGTTTTGGCTGAACAAGAACGCCTGCGTCAAGCCATAGCCAAGAATTCAAAAGACACCCAAGCCAAGGACAACCCTAGCCCCAAAAAGTGAATCCTTGCGGTCCATTTAGCCCCAAGCAGGCGGCCCAATAAAACCGGCCTTAATGCAACTGGACACCTCCTCGGCTACACTTAGGGTGTGCGCAACTGGCGATAGGAGCCTGGCCCTCGCTTTTCATAGCGTGCCAGCCTCGGACGTGGAAATTGGTGGGTTTTCCCCACCTTCAACCACTAGGGAGCGTGCACCTTGTTCCAGTATTCAGGGGCACAAGGTTTCAGCCGTTCGCCTGGGCAGCCCTTGCCATTTTGAGGTTTACAGCACCTCAATTGTGCAAGGAACCATCCAATGAGGCCTGCCATGTATTCAAGAAATATTCTGATTGAACAAACCGATCCCGAGATTTTTGCAGCCATCCAGGCTGAAAACGCCCGCCAGGAGCATCACATTGAGCTGATTGCCAGCGAGAACTACGCATCACCTGCAGTCATGGCGGCTCAAGGCTCACAACTCACCAACAAGTACGCCGAAGGCTACCCTGGCAAGCGTTACTACGGTGGTTGCGAATATGTTGACATTGCCGAGCAATTGGCCATTGACCGCGTCAAACACATATTTGGCGCTGACGCTGCCAACGTGCAACCGCACTGCGGCGCATCGGCCAATGAGGCTGTTTTTCTGGCGTTCTTAAAGCCCGGTGACACCATCATGGGCATGAGCTTGGCCGAAGGTGGCCACCTCACACACGGCATGCCGCTGAATATCAGTGGCAAATGGTTCAACGTCGTCAGCTATGGCCTCGATGCCAACGAAGTCATTGACTACGATGCCATGGAGAAAAAGGCTCACGAAACCAAGCCCAAGCTCATCATTGCTGGCGCATCTGCCTACAGTTTGCACATTGACTTTGCGCGCTTTGCCAAAGTAGCCAAAGATGTAGGCGCTATTTTCTTGGTCGACATGGCGCACTATGCGGGCCTCATTGCCGCTGGCGTCTACCCAAACCCTGTGCCCCACGCAGACGTGGTCACCTCCACCACACACAAAAGCTTGCGTGGCCCACGCGGTGGCATCATTTTGATGAAGGCCGTGCATGAAAAAGCCATCAACAGCGCTATTTTTCCTGGCCTGCAAGGCGGCCCGCTCATGCACGTGATTGCTGCCAAGGCAGTTGCTTTCAAAGAGGCCATGGCACCCGACTTCAAAGCTTACCAACAACAAGTCATCAAGAACGCTCAAATTGTGGCCGAAACACTCACGCAACGTGGTCTGCGCATTGTGAGTGGTGGCACGCAAAGCCATGTGATGTTGGTTGATTTGCGTCCCAAAGGCATTACCGGCAAAGAAGCTGAAGCCGTGTTGGGGCATGCACACATGACCATCAACAAAAACGCCATTCCAAACGACCCCGAAAAACCCATGGTCACCAGCGGCGTGCGCATTGGCACACCCGCCATGACCACCCGTGGCTTCATGGACGAAGAGGCGCGCATGACTGCCAATCTCATTGCCGATGTACTAGACAACCCCCGCGATCCTGCCAACATTGAAGCTGTTCGCGCCAAGGTCAATGCCTTAACCGCTCGGTTCCCTGTTTACAAATGAAGTGCCCCTTCTGCAGCCACAACGACACCCAAGTGGTGGAAACACGTCTGGCTGAAGATGGCGATCTGATTCGCCGCCGCCGTCAATGTGCGGCGTGCGAAAAGCGCTTTACGACCTACGAGCGGCCAGAAGTGAACTTCCCGGCCATTGTCAAAAAAGATGGCAGACGCATCGAATACGAACGTGTGAAATTGCGCGGCAGTATGAACTTGGCTCTGCGCAAACGCCCCGTAAGCATAGAACAAGTTGATTCCGCCATTGAACGCATTGAAGAAAAGTTGCTGAACTTAGCCCAACGCGAAGTGGCTTCCAACAAAATTGGCGAGCTTGTCATGCGCGAATTGAAGAAGCTCGACAAAGTGGCCTACGTTCGATTTGCCAGCGTATACCGAAGCTTTGAAGACATTGATGACTTCAAGTTGCTGGTTGACGAAGTGAGCAAATAAATTCAAGGGCAGATGGCAATCTGCCCTTTGTCTAAGCGGGCACGACCCACTGCATTCACGACCAGCAACCAGCCCTCCTTGGCCTTTGCGTCGCGCTCACAAATGGTAATAGTTCCTGCTTGAAAAGCACCATTCAATGACAAGCTGCGGCCACTTGCACCAAACGAAACAAACCGACTGACAGTGTTGTTGCCCGTAGCCGAAACCTGAGGGCTGATGCGCAATCGTTGCTTGATCAGGTCCTCTCCCTCATCCCACACAGCGTTGCTATTGGCGTCTTCAAACACCAGCCAACCGTGATGCCAAGCTGTGGCGCTGCCATTGGCAGCGCAGCGCGTTGGCAATGCGGCTTGCGCGGCTGTATCGATGGTGGCAACACACAGGGTGACGCGTCGCTCTCGGCGCAAGGCTTCGGTTCTGGCACTGAGTACATCGCTCAGCAATTCTTCAGAAACTGCTTGAAGCTTTGCCCTGTTTTGCAAACCCTTGAATGAGAAAGCAACTGTGCTGCACAGCACCGCCAAAATAAACAGCATGAACAGTGTTTCGATCAAACTGTAGCCCTCAGCGTTTAAATTGAAATTCATACTCAGATCATCAATGCGTGGCGCATCAAAGCGCTTACATTCGGCCCCATTTTCAAGTCGCTGCAAGTCAATGCCATTGAAATCTTCAGCTTGTAGTTCATGCTCTGTTCATGAACATGACAATTGAATCGCAAAGGGCCTTCTATTCCACAGCAGGCTTTACCCTCATTGAGTCACTTGTCAGCATTGCACTCATTGGCACACTGATGGGTATTGCCTTGCCGCAGCTTGAGTTGCAATGGCAAAAAACAAGGCGGCAAGATGCCCAAAACTCGCTCATGCAATTGCATCTGCGCCAATTGCAATGGCGCGGCTTGCATGCCCAATATGCCAGCTCTTTGAGTGAGCTCAATTGGGCAGGCTCACACTCTGTTTCAAAGCATTACCTGTTGAGTCTTCAAAGCAGCAATGCACAAGGCTATGTTCTGCATGCTACAGCCGTTGGCCTGCAAAGTCGTGATACGGCTTGCAGCAGCATGAGCCTGCACATTTCTGAAAATGCCAAAGTCCTTCAAACCAGCAATGCGTCTTTTTTGAGCGACGCCGCAAGTTGTTGGAAATGGTGAATCTATTGGTTGGAATAGCCTTGGGCTTGAGTGTGCTAAGTGCCGCTGTGTTTTGGGTCAATTTTCAATGGGCCCACGATCGAGATATTTTAAAAAGGAGCCATGCACAACAAGAAACCCGCGCCTTATTGGACACCTTGGTTCACGATATTCGACGAGCCAATTTTCACAACAGCGCCAGCACACTCAACTCGTCACAAGACCCTCTTTGTCCTAGCCAGTTTTGTGGCGAGCAAGAAGACTTCTCTGTCATACCCCAACAAATTTTGTTCAGCATTGATCGCAACGAAAACGGCTTAAAAGAAAACAACGAGTGCAGTGGATTTCGCTTAAATGCCAATCAAATTCAAACCAAAACTTCATGCCAACCCGTGG
>CANNNB010000093.1 GCA_947505995.1 Comamonadaceae bacterium | reverse complement strand
CGGTTCATGCCTGCCATTTGTGTTTCGTAGTCGTAATCTGTGACTGAGCGCAAGCCTCGCACAATGACGCGAGCACCTTGGCTGTGCACAAAATCGCACAACAAACCCGTGAAGGGCAAGACTCTCACATTGCCCATGTCTTGGGTGACCTCTTGGGCCATGGCCAAACGCTCGTCCAGCGTGAACAGTGTTTTTTTGTGGTGTGCGGTGGCCACGGCCACCACCACTTTGTCAAACATTTGAGAAGCGCGATAAATCACATCTTCATGACCCAGTGTAAGAGGATCAAAAGTTCCAGAATAAACAGCGGTAACTGAGCGACTCATGAGAGCTCCTGTTCGTTTAAAGGGATTATCCCTCGAATGGCCTTTGCAGCAAATGCGCATGCACGGCGCCTGCTTTCATGTATTTCACAGCCTGCAGACCACAGGCCTGAATCGCTTCGTCTGTCCAATGAACAGGCGCTTCCAAATAGACCCAACCCTGCGGCACAACAGCTTTGGCCGCAGCCTGCAATGCTTTTTCGAAGTACTCCCCTTCAAATGGAGGGTCTAAAAACACCACGTCCAGGCTATTGGGCGCTAAGCGTTGCAGCGCCATGATGGCGTCGCCCTTTTGAACTTGCACGCTTTGAGCTTTTAAACGTTGCTGTGTTTCAAACAACTGTGCCACCAGTTGTGCATCTTGCTCCAACATCAACACGCTTTGTGCACCCCGCGAGGCAGACTCAAAGCCCAAGGCTCCGGTACCCGAAAAGGCATCGACACAGCGCCAGCCCGTCAGGTCTTGGCCGAGCCAATTGAACAAGGTCTCGCGCACCCTGTCGGGTGTGGGCCGCAAGCCGGGACGATCGATCACTTTGATTTTGCTGCGCTTCCATTGGCCACCAATGATTCGCACTTCGTGCGACGGTGAGCCAATAGCAGCTTGTATGGGTGGTTTTGTAGGCATGGCCTCAAGCTTACCGCGTTGTCAGGCGATTTTGAGCTACCCATAAGTTTTCATAGAATAGGCTCTTACACACCTTTCAATATGTTCCGATTCTTTCGCTCATCCTCCAAACCAGAAACTGCTGAAGACAAGGCCACGCCTGTCAGCCCCTCGGCCAATCAAGCCAACGCCGCGGCAGCATTAGCCCAGCCTGTGGCATCTGAAGCACCTCGCCAATCATGGCTTGGCAAACTCAAAGCTGGCTTGCGCAAAACGGGCGGCAGCATTGCCTCTGTCTTTACCGGTACGCAAATTGACGATGCACTTTACGAAGAGCTCGAAACGGCTTTGCTGATGGCCGACACGGGTGTCAAAGCCACAGAACACTTGCTGCTAGACCTCAAAGCCCGCGTCAAAGCGGCCAAGGCCACCGACCCTGTAGCAGTTAAAGCCTTGTTGATCGAAGCCATTACCCATTTGCTACTGCCACTTCAAAAGCAACTTCACATTGGCAACCAAAAGCCCATGGTCTTGATGGTGGCCGGCGTCAACGGCGCTGGCAAAACAACATCTATTGGCAAACTCACACACCACTTGGCAGACCAAGGCGCCAGTGTGTTGCTGGCGGCGGCCGATACCTTCAGGGCCGCGGCCCGCGAGCAATTGGCTGTATGGGCTCAACGCAATACAGTTGAAATCATCAGCCAACAAGGTGGCGATCCTGCTGCAGTCAGTTTTGATGCAGTGTCTGCCGGTAAAGCACGCGGCAGGGATGTGGTGTTGGTCGATACAGCAGGCAGATTACCCACCCAACTGCACCTCATGGAGGAGCTGAAAAAAATCAAACGAGTGGTGCAAAAAGCCGATGCGACTGCACCGCACGAGGTCTTGTTGGTCATTGACGGTAACACTGGGCAAAATGCATTGATGCAAGTCAAGGCTTTCGACGAAGCCTTGGGCCTAACCGGACTTATTGTGACCAAACTAGATGGCACTGCCAAAGGCGGCGTTCTGTGCGCCATAGCGCGTGAAAAGCCCATCCCAGTTTATTTCATTGGCGTTGGCGAACAACTTGATGATCTACAAACTTTCGATGCGCGTGAGTTTGCCGAAGCTTTGCTCAACTAAGCCTGCTATTCTTCATTATGAAATTGTACCCATGGTTGATTTCTAGCTTCATCATTTTGATTTGTGGTGCGACCGTCTTTTGGTTAACAAGAGATGAGACGTCCACCAAACAAGCGCTGCCTGCCAAATTTCAATGTGAGCTACCGCCCTCATCTAACGCCGCCCCTAGACCTGGCATGGTCTGGATTCCTGAAGGCGTCTTCGACATGGGCGACAGCGTTTACACCGAAGAAAAACCTGTTCGCAATGTGCAAGTGAAGGGTTTTTGGATGGACCGCACCGAGGTGACCAATCTGGAATTTGCAGCTTTTGTCAAAGCGACTTCTTATGTGACCGTAGCGGAGCGCCCCGTCAATTCACAATTGCTAAACAGCCTGCCAGAAGACATGCGCAAGCCTGGGGCCGTGGTGTTCAAAGTTCCAGCCCAGTTGAACTACGGCGACGATCCTCGTCAATGGTGGCAATACATGCCTGGCGCCAGCTGGCAGCATCCAGCCGGCCCTGGTTCAAACATAGACAAGTATGGCCAGTTCCCCGTGGTCCATATCACTTACGAAGATGCTCAAGCCTATGCCCAATGGAAGGGCCATCGTTTGCCGACTGAAGCAGAGTGGGAATGGGCAGCCCGCGCTGGCGCCAAGGAATTACCTGGCCAACACGATCAACCTGCCAGCGCCAACACATGGCAAGGTATTTTCCCAATGGCCAATGCCAGTGAAGATGGCTTTGCAGGCTTAGCGCCCGTTGCTTGCTATGCTCCCAACGCCTATGGTTTGTTCGACATGATCGGCAATGTGTGGGAGCTCACTGCCGATGCGTTTGTAGCCGACCGACCCCCAGTTTCAAGCGCTCAAGCTTCAAGCTCAAAGCAAGGACTCGATCCTGATGAAGCACAAAGGCCCCCCATTTTTAAAACGCTTCAAGCCAATTCAGAGCCCAAAGCACGCGTGATCAAAGGCGGTTCTTTTTTGTGTGCACCCAATTACTGCATGCGTTATCGCGCAGGATCTCGGCAACCTCAAGAAGAAGATTTGGCGGTAAGTCACTTGGGTTTTAGAACCATTTATCAGCCATGATGATTGCCAAACGCTTATTGATTTCGGCCTTGGTGTTGGTAAGCTTGCTTGCAGCTATGTTGCTTGTCATCAAAGACAAGATCGCGCTTGGCGCAGAGGCTTTTTTGTATGGCTACCCTTTGGTCATGATGGAGACCACTCGTGTTCACAGCGCGAAATACATCGGACCAGAAAATCAGTTGCGCTTGGTCAGGCAATTTCCCAACGCTCAATTTAAAGATGTCGTACGCCCCAATGTCGACACGCTCTACACCAATGCTTTTTTGAGCATGAAAGAGGGGCCGTGGGTGTTTGAAATGCCCGCCAACGACAAGCGATACGAGTTGATGCCGTTCATGGATGCCTGGACCAATGTGTTTGCATCACCCGGCACCAGAACCTCGGGCAATCATGGCGCTACTTATTTACTGGTAGGCCCACAATGGGACGGCCAAGTGCCCAAGGGGATGACACTTTTAAAGTCACCCACCGACATGGTCTGGCTCATTGGCAGAACGCAAACCAACGGCGCAGCAGATTTTGCAACTGTGCACGAATTGCAAAACCGTCTGCGTCTCACAAAATGGCCACAGCCGGCAGACTCTCTGTCAACAAATACTGATTCGATCAAAGATGCAAAACCAGCCTGGCAAGTCAGCCCTGCACCAAGCTTACCCCCGGTGGCTCAAATGAAAGCCCTCAGCACCCCTGAATTTTTCAATCGACTCATGCAACTGATGGTGAGCAACCCCCCTTCAGCAGAAGACGCGAGCCTGCTTGCAAGACTGGCTCAACTCGAAATTAAAGCTGGCCAAGCTGTGCACTTAAGCTGGGTGAACACATTGAGTTTCAGCTTAGGCCGGTGGATCGCCAACCAGCGCGTGATGAAGGCATTGAACAGCAAACCTCAAGATGGGAGTTGGTCTACCCCTCCCCTGAATTTGGGCCGTTATGGCACCGACTACAACACGCGTGCTGCGGTGGCCATGGTGGGGCTTGGCGCAAACTTGCCAGAAGATGCTCTTTACCCCAACACTGCACTTGACCACCAAGGAAAGCCACTGAATGGTCAACATCGCTATCGCTTGCACTTTGCGGCCAATGCACTGCCGCCGGTCAAAGCTTTTTGGTCCATCACAGCTTATGGCGCAGATGAGTTTTTGATTGACAACCCTCTTCAACGTTTTGCCTTGGGTGATCGAGATCCCTTGGTCTTCAATGCAGACGGATCATTGGACATTTGGATTCAAGCCTTAACGCCTGATCAAAAAGAAGCCGCCGCCAATTGGCTACCCGTGCAAATGGGTTCTGCGTTTTTGCTCAATGCGCGATTGTATTGGCCAGAAGCCACAGCATTGAATGGACATTGGAAAATGCCAGTGGTTGAACGTCTCAACTAAGACACTCAAGTGACTTGTTTCAACACCAAATAGTTTGAAATCAAGCCTTGCAAATAGGCCCTGATATTGGGCGGATTGACAGGTCGACTTAATGCTTGGTAGCCCCCAACAATGGCCAAGTAAAGAATCGCCGCTAAATCACGCGCCTTGTTTGGATCTTTCAAAATCGCAAGGAATTTCGACTCAAATAAATTGATGCGCTCAGCGTCAACTTCTACCAACATTTGAGCAGCGTCTTTGTGAAGATGACTTAAGGCTCTCAAGGCTTGCTCGAACCGAAGGTTCTCAAGTTCTGTACCGGCCTGGTTGAATGCGGCGTCCACCACAAACTCTAAATCTTGAATGGGGTCATCGCTGCGATGCGATTTTAATTTTTCATCAAGTTCAAGTTGGGCTAATTTCCATCGCATCAACAAACTGCCGATCAAGTCGGCATGGTCCGTGAAGTGCCAATAAAAACTGCCTCGCGTCACTTTGAGTTTTTCAGCGAGCGCCATCACTTTGACGTTCTCAAAGCCCCCGGCCACCACCGCTTTAAAAGCCTCATCCATCCAATTGTCCCGCGTTAACCGAGAGGCCTCAGGTGCTATCGATTTGGTCTTTTGATGTGATGTGTCCATACGCGTTACGCCCTATTTTGAAGCATTTCTGTTCGCCACCTAAATTTGCACTCGCTAGCGAAAACCCTAGACATGCATTGATCTTTGCTGTGCTAGAGTCAAATGTCAATACACATGTGTACTGATTAACAAAGCAAAAGGAGACCCCATGTTGACATCAAAACGAATCAAAAATCAAACAGCACTTGTCATTTCAACCCTTTCATGGGGAGTTTTCATTGCCTGTGGCATGAACGCCCACGCTGCTGAGAACTACAAGCTAAGACAGGCACCCTTGGGAAGTTTTGGGGGAGATATTGCAACACCTGCTGACAAACCTGGTTTCTTTGGAACGGCCGCTTTTTCGCAATTGACTATTGAGGGCATCAAAGGACCAACGGGAGAAGCGTTAACAAGACCCTCTGGCGTTTCAGGGGTACCTCTAGGTCTTATTAATCCTGCGTTTGCCCCTTTAAATGCAATTAGAGCCTCAGTCGCTGATGGCGCTGTCTCCTTAACCCAAGATCAAACTCAATTGAATGTGGCGGCCGGCTATCTCACAGAAAGCAAATATGCCGATGGCCGCATTGCTTTTGTTGCTAATTTACCGTTTGTTAAACAAAGCAGAACTGTGCTGTTGACTTACCCCAATGCAACATTCTCACCAGATTCCCCAGCTCTTTCTGCCGCCAATCGTGGTCTCATCAACGCTGGATTTCAGGCGAGAGCCAAAGCCGCGTCCGATGCCGCAACAGGTGACGCCTCCGGCATGGGTGACACTGAACTTTCAGCCGTATGGATTCGACACACTGACAAATTGAAAGTGGCAGCTGGCATTTCGGTGTTTGTTCCTACTGGCAAATATTCTGTGGCTAGAGACACTGCTTTACAAGCAAACCCTGGCTTTGGAGATTTCTACACCATTCGACCTGGTGTGGCATTCACTTACAACCTCAATCCAAGCCAAGCCCATCAGGATTGGGATGCTGGCGTGACCATTGCAGGACGTGTTGCTTATGGCATGAACACAGTCAACAAGGACACCCAATACAAAAGCGGCAACTTTATTTATTCCGAAGCCGCCATTGTGAAGGTCTCTGGCAATTGGGCAGTGGGTATGAATGTGTTTTCAACACAACAAGTCACAGATGACCGCTACTCAGGCACAGATACAACGAAAACAGTTAACGGACGATACCAAACATTAGGCGCAGGCCCCTTTGTCTCGTTCAAAATACCAGGACAAGATGCCGGGATAAATTTCCAAATGAACAACAACTTCGAAGGCAAAAACGCCATCAATATGAAAAGCTACCAAATTCGATTGATCAAAGCTTTCTAACTCGATCGATTTTGCGAATTCAATTTAATCCAGGCTGATTGATTTCGTATCATGTTTTTTAGGTCCCCAAAAAGTTGGCTGATGCCTGTCATCAGTCAACTTTTTTTATCCCGATCTCGTCTTTTCAAACTCAGACACAAAGCAGAGAAAAAAAGACAAGAAGCCAAGCGGCCGCACGTTATTCATTTTTTTCACCAACTCGACGACCCTTATTCACAGTTGCTGGCAAAGGCCCTACCTGTTCTGCAGTCTCGCTACAAAATCACCGTAGAAACTCATCTTGTTGATGCTCCTGAAGATTCAGCAGTTCCAGAGCGAGCCATGCTGAAAGCCTACAGCCTATTGGATGCCCAACGATTGGCCAATCGGTTTCAATTAGATTGGCAATTTGTACAGCCCAGTGAACTGCCAAGTTCAGATGCAACCAGTGCATCTGACGCACTTCGAAAAAAGTGGGGCCATTATCTTGGGGCCACGCTTTATTACGAAGGCGAATGGTATTGGGGCATTGACCGCCTGCACCACTTAGAAGATAGGTTGAACGATTTGGGTGTATGCCAAACAAACGTCAACACCCACCTTTTCCCTGCTAGGCAATATGCCCAATGTCAGGTCGCTCCTCAAGGTACAAGCATTGATTTTTTCTTCTCTCTCAGAAGCCCCTACTCTGCCATTTCAGCAGCGAAGATTTTTCACTGGGCTCATCAAGCAGGTGTCAATATCAAACTCAGGTACGTGTTGCCGATGGTCATGAGGGGCTTACCCGTCCCAGCAGAGAAGCGCAAGTACATCAGCCTAGATGCAGCACGGGAAGCTCACGTTCAGGGCGTACCTTTCGGGCGTCTGAATGATCCCATTGGAAAACCCACAGAACGCGGGTTAGCCTTGATGCCTTTTGCAGAAATGCACAATTTGGCAGAGGACTATGTGATGTCCTTTATGCAGGGCGTTTGGTCTGAAGGGCTCGATGCTGGGCTTGATGCTCATTTGAAAATCATCGTGGAGCGCGCAGGTTTGAACTGGACAGCGGCCAAAGACATTCTGTGCAGTCAATCCAATGAAGCACACTGGCGAGCCATCGCTGAAGAAAACAGACAAGCCCTTTTTGCTCTTGGCTTGTGGGGTGTGCCATCTTTTCGATACGAAAATACATCGGCTTGGGGTCAAGACAGATTCTGGGTCATTGAGGATGCTTTGCATGCGCAATTTGGCGCTTTCCCTAACGATTGACTATGACAGCCTTTCGCAATTTCAACCCAATGTGGCCAGTTGCGCTGGCAGCCCTTTTTTTCATCATGTGCCCGCAAGCTGAGGCCAAACGGCCTAACATTGTTGTCATGCTGGCAGACGATTGGGGCTTCAGTGACGTAGGCGCATTTGGCAGTGAAATTCAAACACCCAACCTGAACCAATTGGCGCAATCGGGCATGCGCTTTTCAAACTTTCATGTCAGTGCTTCTTGCTCTCCCACCCGCTCCATGCTGCTGACCGGCGTTGACAATCACCTTAATGGTGTGGGCAACATGCGCGAAGCCATTCCCCAGTCACATGTGGGTCGTGCTGGCTATTTAAGCGTGCTCAATCAGCGCGTGGTGACAGTGTCAAGCTTGCTACAAGACAGTGGCTACAGAACCTACGCAGCAGGTAAATGGCATGTGGGTAAAGAACCCCACAATTTACCGCCTGCCAGAGGCTTTGATCGGTCCTTGGTTATGGGCGACAGTGGTTCAGACAACTGGGAAACAGGCAAGCTGTACATGGACCTGACCGACAAGGTTTATTGGTACGACAACGGTCAAGAAGCCAAGATGCCCAAAGAGTTTTACTCATCGGAGTTTTACATTAGCAAAACGCTTGAGTATCTGAAAGCCGACGCCAAATCAGACAAGCCTTTTTTTGCCTACATTGCTTTCCAGGCCAACCACATTCCTGTTCAAGCGCCCCAATCTTTCATTGACAAATACAAAGGCCGCTATGACGCAGGCTGGGATGTCTTGCGCAATGAACGTCGCGACAAAGCCATTGCGCTTGGACTTGTGCCTGCCAATTCCAAAATGGCCAATTTACCTTCAACGCATGTGGCATGGAATTCTTTAAGTGCGGCAGACAAAGCCTATCAAGCACGTCGCATGGAAGTTTATGCAGCCATGGCTGAAGCCATGGACTTTCACATTGGCCGCCTTATCGCTCATTTAAAAGAAACAGGTGAATTT
>CANNNB010000092.1 GCA_947505995.1 Comamonadaceae bacterium | reverse complement strand
TTCTTGTGAAGATTCAGACCAATGCTTGGATGTACATGGTGTTCTATGGCCGCGCATACAAGCCGATGCCAAATTGCTTGCTATCTATGACATCGAAATTGCCACCAGCGAGGCTTTGTTTCGCATTGAGCGCAATGGCGTGCTCATTGATGGCCCCACACTGGCCGCACAAAGCCAAGCCTTGGGGCAACGCATTTTGCAGCTAGAAACTGAAGCTTACGAAATTGCAGGCCAGCCCTTCAACTTGAGCAGTCCAAAACAACTCGGTGAAATCTTTTTTGACAAGCTGGGATTGCCAGTCATTAAAAAAACCGCTACAGGTGCGCGCAGTACAGATGAGGAAGTACTGGAAAAACTGGCAGAAGACTACCCCTTACCTGCCCGAATTTTGGAGCACCGCAGTTTGTCCAAACTGAAGGGTACTTACACCGACAAGCTGGCGCAAATGGCTTTGCCCAGAACGGGTCGGGTGCATACGCATTACGCGCAAGCAGTGGCAGTCACAGGTCGTTTGTCCAGCAACGAACCCAATTTGCAAAACATTCCTATTCGCACTGCCGAAGGTCGCAAAGTGCGCGAGGCTTTTGTGGCACCTGCCGGCAGTTTGATTGCCAGTGCAGATTACTCCCAAATTGAATTGCGCATCATGGCCCATCTGAGTGGAGACGAAGCCTTGCTCAAGGCCTTTCACCAAGGCTTGGATGTGCACAAGGCAACGGCGGCTGAAGTATTTGGCTTAACACCCGATCAAGTCTCAAGTGAGCAACGGCGCTATGCCAAAACCATTAACTTTGGTTTGATTTACGGCATGAGCGCATTTGGTTTGGCCAAGGCCTTGGGCATTGACAACGGTGCCGCCAAAAATTACATCGAGCGTTACTTCCAGCGTTTTGCAGGTGTCAAGCGCTACATGGACGAAACGCGCGAGCAAGCCAAATCGCAGGGCTATGTTGAGACCGTGTTTGGTCGTAGGTTGTATTTGCCTGAAATCAATTCTCCCAATGGGCCCCGTCGCGCTGGTGCTGAGCGTGCCGCTATCAATGCACCTATGCAGGGCACCGCAGCCGATTTGATCAAGCTGGCCATGATTGCTGTTCAAGCCGGCATTGACACAGAACAACGCAAAACCAAAGTCATCATGCAAGTACATGATGAACTGGTATTTGAAGTGCCAGAAGATGAAGTTGAATGGCTTCAGGTCGCAGTGCCTCAATGGATGGCTGAAGTGGCCGAACTCAAAGTGCCTTTGTTGGCAGAAGTGGGTGTGGGATTGAACTGGGATCAGGCGCATTGAAGTTACGTCATGAACTCAATCAATTTGCAGATAGCATGAGCACTGTTGAAATGTTCAAGGCCGCACTCAGCGGTTCAGAAATTAAAGTCTTGCATCAGTGCTTGCAACAGGCCATGCAGCCTTTGCCAGAAGATTCGGTACCTTGGTATTTGGGCGAATCTCACACGGCCACCGGACACCTCACGCCTCTGCATGCCCAAGTACTGCAAAGCCTAAGCAGCCATTGGAAGAGCTTGCCTCTGGGATTGAACTGGGATACCCAAGAAAAAACACCTGCCTCACGCAGTCTGGCTTTGGCGGGGTGGGCCAAGCAACTGCATGACATGGGGTTTGTCACGGGTTGGCGCAATGAAAATTTCAGCTTCTGGGAAGATCATGTCATTGGCGTTGGGTCGCAATGTTCAGAGCCCACGCCTTTGTTAACTGCGGCTTTTGCAATGGAGCGATCGGCCTTCAGGTTTTTTGGTTTGCGCAGTCATGCTGTGCATGTGAATGGTTTCACAAATGATGGGTATTTGTGGTGTGGTCGCCGCGCGCTCACCAAACCTACCGACCCTGGCATGCTGGACAACGTGGCAGCGGGCGGTTTGCCAGTGGGTGAGTCGTTGCAATCTTGCGGTATTAGAGAAATGGCTGAGGAGGCTGGCATTTCTGAAGCCTTAGCCTTGAGTGCGGTTTCGCATGGCAAAGTCATTACTTGCAGGGCCGTAGACAGAGGCTGGCATCATGAAATATTGTGGGTGTACAACCTGTCAGTGCCACCTGACGTGACGCCCATCAACCAAGACGGTGAGGTGAGCGAATTTACGCGTCTATCGCCCAAACAAGTTGTCGAGGCCATCGCCAATCATGCTTTTACGGTGGACGCTGCCTGTGTCATTGCGCAAGGCGTTTTGAATTAGATGGAAGCTAACCTTTATCAGTTCGCAGTCGTGTTTGTGGGCTATTTTGTTTTGGGAGTTGCAGGATTTGGCTCTGCCTTGATCATTGTTCCCTTGTTGGCTTGGGATTGGCCGCTCGCTAGGGTAGTGCCCTTGGTGTTACTGATTGATGTGCCTGCTGCCATCTTGCACACTGGGTTGAATTTTCGACAAGTCAAGTGGAGAGAGTTACCGCCCTTGATACCCTCTGTGATTTTGGGCGCGCTGGCTGGCATTGTGCTCATTCGTGTTACCCAGGGTGATGGCTTGCTACTTTGCCTAGGGCTCTATGTCATCTACATTGGCTGGCGAGGCCTCAAAGATGCGCCAGTGGCAGTTCAGCTCAGGCCATCGATGCGTCACTTGGCGGGTTTTGTGATGGGGATTGTTGAAACCATGTTTGGCACAGCCGGGCCGGTTGTCATGTCGTGGCTTGCGCAGCGCTTGGCCGATCCGTTTTCAATCAGGGCAACCATGCCCATGACAATCATTGGCCTGTCGTCGATTGCACTGTGTATGGTGGGTTTAGCCGGTGGCTTGAACGATTTAGAACTTTGGAACTGCTTGATGCTGCTCCTGCCTTTTGCCATTGCTGGTGTTTGGTTGGGGCACCAATTGGCACTCCGAATTCAAGCAGCATTTCTCAAGCCCTTTATTTACAGTTTTTTATGTCTCAGTGGCCTTGTGTTGTGCGCTAGATCCTTGCGAGGCTTTGTGCTTTAAATAAGCGATTTAACTTTTTCAACCAACACAGTGCTTGTCATTTCAATCCTGTGTGGGCTACAAATTAAAAACTTCTCAATTAAAACCACTCAATTTGGGGCCAGCCCCTTTTGACAGCTTCGGCCTTCAATTTCACATCACCTTGTGTCACAGTGGCGTGTGTAACGGCTTCTAGAAGCGGCAAGTCGTTGATGGAATCGCTATAGCCCCACGTTTCAAGTTGAGACCAGTCCAAACTCTGATCCTTGCACCACATCTTAAGCCGAGTGACTTTGCCTTCGCGCATGTTCAGCACACTTGCCGTTTTGCCTGTGAACAAACCATTTTGAATTTCGGGTTCTGTGGCAATGAGGTCTTGCAGACCTAAGTGTTTGGCCGTCAATTCTGCTATGAAGCGGTTGGTGGCGGTGGTCATGACCACACGATCGCCCTTGGCTTGATGGGCTTTGATACGTGATTTGCCACCTGCGCACAAGCGCGGTGCCACCCATACGCTTAAAAACTCTTGACGAAGATCTTCCCATTCAACAGGCGATTTGAGCGTCAAGGTGCCAATGTAAAACTCAGAAAATGCCTGTACATTGACTGTGCCCGTTTTGTAGTCGCGCGTCATGGCTTCGTTTTGGGCAGAAAAGATGACCTTGTCGAGCATGCCTTTGTCGATCAGAAAATCACACCAAAGCTGATCGCTGTCGCCATCGAGCAGGGTGTGGTCTAAGTCAAAAAGGGCCAGGCGCATGTCAGTTGCTGCGCAAGTGCCAAGCTTTGGGGCGTGTGAAAGTGGCCATGCCTTCGCGCGACAAAGTGAGGCCGATGCCTGATTGACCATAGCCACTCCAAGGTAAGCGTGGGCTGACACGGTCGCAGCAATTCCAGTACACCGAACCCGCGCGAACTTGAGAAAGTACGTCGCGAGCATGTTGTTCGTTAGGCGTGTAAATGCCTGCAGTCAGGCCATATGCGGTGTCGTTCATGAGGCGAATGGCTTCTGCATCGTCACTCACTTTTTGAATGCCAATGATGGGCCCAAAACTTTCGTCACGCATGAGAGACATGCTGTGGTTCACGTTGTCAAACACAGTGGCTTCAAACCAATTGCCTTTGCCACCCATGGGGCCTTTGCTGCGTTGGCCACCTAACAAACAACGAGCGCCCTTGGCTTTGGCATCCGCAATCTGATCTTCCAGAACTTTCAGTTGAGGTGCGCGTGTAAGCGGTCCCAAGTAGGTGTCCGCAGCCAGAGGATCGCCTATCTTGAAAGTGCGAACGGTATCGACCAAAGCCTGAACGAATGTGTCGTGAATGCTGGCATGCACATAAATGCGCTCGACGGAGCAGCAGCTTTGGCCTGCGTTGTACATGGCGCCGTCTGCCAAAGATTGCGCTGCGGCTACCGGGTCGGCATCGGCGCACACGTAGGTGGGATCTTTGCCGCCCAACTCCAATTGCAGCTTGGTCATGCGCGGCCCCATGATGTTGGCAATGTGCTGACCCGTGGCCAAGGATCCTGTGAAAAACATGCCATCAAGTTGTTGTGCAAGCAATGCATTGCCAGTGTCGGCGGCGCCAATGAGGGTAGCGAAGACGTCTTCTGGAATACCAGCCTCGTGCAGCAAACGAGCCATGGCCAAACCACTCATGGCGGCAAATTCTGATGGTTTGTAAAGAACAGCATTGCCCATGAGGAGACCAGGCACAAACACATTGCCACCCACAAACCACGGATAGTTCCATGCAGAGATGTTGCCAATCAAGCCAAGGGGTATCTGCTGAATTTGCTCGCACATGCCATCTTGCTTGTAGACCGTTTCAGTTTCAAGAATGCCTTCGGCTTCTGCCAAGAAAAAATCTACGCGCCCTAAAAAGCCATTGAGCTCATTTCGAGAGTGTGCCAGTGGCTTGCCAGTTTCTTGGGTCATGGTTTTGGCCAAGCTATCCAGTTGGGCCAGAACCAAAGCACGGAATTTTTGGATGCATGCCATGCGATGGGCTAGAGGGGTTGCAGCCCATGCCGCTTGTGCATGGCGAGCCTTCTTTGCCTTGATGGCCACCGAGGCGCTATCATCAATGTGCAATTGGGCTATGAGTTCTTCTGTGGCTGGGTTGTAGACGTCTAGCAAATTCATGGGAGTCCAAAAAAATCAAGAGAAGATCAAGATAAGTTCCATCAAAAAGAAATACTTCGCGATTTAAGCCTGTAGCTTTGCACGAACTGCATTCAAGAAGTCAGTCAGGATGGGGCTGTCATCTAGGGTACCTAAGGCCGGTTTGTGAAACTCGGGGTGCCATTGCACTGCCGCCAAATAGGCATCGCCTTGATAGCGTATGGCTTCAGGAATATTGTCGTGGGGGCAGTAGGCTTCCACCACAAAGTTGGGTGCGAGGTCTTTCACCCCTTGATGGTGAATGCTGTTGACTTTGGCCACCGTGGTGCCACCTAGCAATTGGGACAATTTGCTAGAAGGATCAAATTGAACTTCGTGCATATTGTGATCGTATTGAACCCCATCTCGGTGCATCAAAGCATGGGGTTTTTGGGTGGCAATGTCTTGGTACAGCGTGCCACCAAATGCCACATTGATCATTTGCATGCCCCTGCATACGCCCAGCACAGGTTTGCCTGCCGCTACAAACGATTCAATAAGTTTTTTTTCATACTCATCGCGCACACGGTCGCCAGTCCAGCGTGGGTCTATCACTTCTTCGCCATAGCTGCCGGGCCACACATCGCTGCCGCCCATCAGCACCACAGCATCTAGCCATTGGGCGTAGTCAGCGATTTGCGCATCGCCCACTTGGGTGACACCTTCTGGTGACGGAATCATGACCGCCAAATCGCCTTGTGACATGACCCAATGCGCCACCGACTGCTCTATGTATTGAAGCGTCTTACCCTTAAAAATAACGCGCTCATTGTCTGGATGAAAAAAGCATGCTGAGATGCCAATTTTGAGACGTTTGGAATTAGATGACATAAAACTCATTCCTGAATTACATCGCAGCCCTGAACAGCTTTTCAAAATCGGCTGATGTACAAGGACGTGGATTGGTTTGATGGCAAATGTCGGCAGTGGCAATTTCAACCAAGCGCGCTAAGTGTTCTGCTTTGACACCATGAGAAGACAAAGTGCCGGTAATGCCTATCGAAGTTTTCAATTCTTTGAGCCATGCAACGAAAGCGTTACCGCCACCTTGAACCTTGCAGACATGTGCCAATTCGTTGAATTTTTCGGGCACAACTTCGGAGTTCCAGGCCATGACCACATCGATCATGAGTGCATTGGCTAGGCCGTGGTGCATGTCGACCACGGCGCCCAATGCGTGAGCACATGAATGCACCGCACCCAAATCTTTTTGGAATGCAATGGCCCCCATCATGGACGACATCATCATGTCGCTGCGGGCTTGGAGGTTGCTAGGATCGTGCACAGCCGTGTGAAGTGCAGCAGCGCCAATGCGAGTGCCTTCCAAGGCAATACCATCGCACAAGGGATGGTAGGCGGGCGACAAATAACTTTCGATGTTGTGTGTCAGTGCATCCATGCCAGTGGCAGCGGTGATCTTGCCCGGCAAGCCCACTGTGAGCTCAGGATCGGCAAATACTGTTTGCGCCAATAACTTAGGATGGAAGATAACGCGCTTCTGATGCGTATCGTCTTCACTCACCACGCTAGAGCGGCCCACTTCAGAACCAGTGCCCGAGGTGGTGGGCAATGCCACAAAATAGGGCAAGATTCGGGTGATGCTGCGTACCTTGGGGTGGTCCCATGCATATTCCAAGATGGGGCCGTCGTGGGTGGCAGACAAACCTACCACTTTGGCAACGTCAAGCGAAGCGCCACCGCCTAAGCCAATGACACAATCGGCATTGTGTAATTTGAACGCTGCGCCACCCGCCGTGACTTGTGAGGCGGTGGGGTTGCCATGCACGCCGGCATAAACAGACACTTCCAAGCCGGGCAAATGGCCGATGAATTCGGCCATGAGCGGCAATTCTGCCATGGCTTTGTCGGTGACGATGAGGGGGCGTTTAAAGCCTAAATTTTTTAAATGAGGGCCGACCAACTTGCGGGCACCCACACCAAAGTGAATGGGTGTTGGAAATGAAAATTTTTCAATGCTCATGAGAATGTCCAGTTTGATCTGAAGGCTTTAATTAAATAATTTCAAAATAGCGTTTGAGTTCCCAATCGGTCACCCCATCCAGCCATTGGCGCCACTCCCACTCGCGGGTGGCTGCAAAGTGATCTACAAATGTATCGCCTAACCAATCGCGCGCCACCTTGGATTGTTGAAAATTGCGCGTGGTTTCAATCAGGGTGCGCGGTGCACGAGGCATGTTTTCAGCGCCGCCATTGGTGCCGTGAATGGCGGGAGCTGTAAGCTTCATGCCTTTTTCCACGCCATCTAATCCTGCAGCTATGACGGCGGCCATGGCCAAGTAGGGGTTGACGTCTGCGCCTGGGCAGCGAGTTTCGAGTCGGGTTGATTTCGGTGAGCCCGCAATGACACGGAAACTGGCGGTGCGATTGTCGACACCCCAAGTGGGTTTGACAGGGGCCCAGAAGCCATCGACCAATCGCTTGTAACTGTTGATGGTGGGCCAGAACATGGGCGCAAATTCCATCAAGTGGGCCACTTGGCCTGCCAAATAGCTTTCAAACATTTTGCTCATGCCGTGACGTCCTTTGGCATCGGCAAACAAATTCTTTTTGCCGTCGCTCATGCTTTGGTGGATGTGGCCACTGCACCCCGGATAAGCGGCATTCCATTTGGCCATGAAGCTGGGCATGATGCCAAAACGCGCACCAATTTCTTTGGTGCCTGTTTTAAACAAAATGGCGCGATCGGCTTGTGTCAGTGCATCGCTAAAGGCAATGGCGGCTTCGTAAACACCAGGCCCCGTTTCTGTGTGCAAGCCTTCAATGGGTACGCCAAATTGCAGCATCTCGTCTTGAATGGCGTTGAAGAATTCGCGATTTTGGTTCATGCGTAGCAATGAATAACCAAACATGCCAGGTGTGAGCGGTGTGGGCCCCACGCCTTTTTTACTTTCCCAGGAATGAGAGTTCTCTAAAAAGTTGAACCACTCAAACTCCATGCCGCACATGGGGTTGACGCCCATTTTGGCGGCACGCTTGATTACTTTCTTCAAAGTTTGACGTGGGCAAAGTGGATGGGGTGTGCCATCGCTGTTAATGAATTCACCTATAAAGAATGGAACGTTATTGTCCCAAGGCACATTGCGAGCTGTGTCCAGATCTAAGCGAGCCAAGGCATCTGGAAAGCCATGCTGCCATCCTGTGACGGAGGTATTGTCATAGCACTGATCGGAGGAGTCCCAGCCAAACACCACGTCGCAAAAACCGAAACCGCCTGCTGGGTAAGGCTCTGCCGCGCTTTTGAATTTGTCGATGTGCAGGTATTTGCCACGCAAAATGCCGTCGATGTCGCTCACGGCCACTTTGACTTTTTGGGCTCCGCTTTTTTCAACTGATTTAAGCGCAGGGTGTACTTTGGAGGTGGCCATGATCAGTCCTTTGCAAATTTAGAATTTCATTTCACTGACAACACTTAAGCGGGTGCGCCGCTGGCAATGCCCAATTCTTTTAATGCCAAAGCAACAGCATGCACAGCTTGTTGCATTTCGATGGGGCCAATGGCACCAATGCAGCCCACACGGAATGTTTCAATTTCAGTGAGCTTGCCTGGGTACAAAATAAAGCCATGC
>CANNNB010000091.1 GCA_947505995.1 Comamonadaceae bacterium | reverse complement strand
TAAATCCGTGCCGCGTGGCACTTGCGCAAACACTGCACTCCCGGAGCCCGTCATTCTGCCTTTAACAACAGCGGGCTCTAATCTGGCTGATTCAAGCCAGGCGATTGCTTCGCTAATTTGGGGACAGAGGCTTTGAGCCACTGGTTGCAGGTCGTTGTGGCCGAAGCCGAACGGGTTTGCTGCAAAGACCGAAATTGTAGCAGGCTTTGAATCTCGGTTTAAGGCTGCAGAGCCAAAAATTTTGGCGGTTTCCAGCCCTTCTGGGGGTTTGATCACGACAAACTGAGCGGGTGGCACCGAAATGGGCGAGATGATTTCACCAACCCCTTGAACCCACGCATTTTCTCCCCTGAGAAAGAAGGGCACGTCGGCCCCAAGTTTCAAACCCAGCTCAGCCAATTGATTGACGCTGAAATGGAGGTTCCAAAGCTTGTTCAATGCCAACAGGCAGGTGGCCGCATCTGAAGACCCGCCCCCCATGCCGGCTTGTGCTGGAATGGACTTTTCAATGGCAATGTGCGCGCCCAATGGGCTACCGCTGGCCTGTTGTAACAGCCTGGCAGCGCGCGTAATCAGGTCATCTTCAGGCAGCTTTAATGTGAGATCTTCGCGGCTGATTTGGCCGTCGCGGCGAAGGTCAAAGTGCAGGGTGTCGTACCAGTCAACCAGCATGAACACCGATTGCAGCAGGTGGTAGCCGTCTGCTCTGCGGCCAGTGATGTGCAAAAACAGATTGAGTTTGGCGGGAGCTAAGACCTGGTGCAAAGACGTCATGATTCAAAAGCAATTCGAAGCACTGTGCGCGGTGCGGGCTGAACCCTTTCCAGCACCAACCGGCGCAAGTGCCATTCACTGACATCGACGTTCCAGCCCTCAGCGGGTGTAGGCTTGCCCGCTAGCCAATCAACCAGAGCGGCGGTAGGCAGTTTTGCGCCGGTGAGCTCCAAAACCAATCGCTCAAGACTGGCTGCTTCACGCACTTGACGGCCTTGCAAGAGGCGAGCACTTTGAGCCGTCCATTCCAATCTGGCCATTTGCATGCCCAGGGGGTTGTAGATGTTAAGCGCGCCCTCTGGCCAACCGCCCGTTAAGTCAAAGGAAGTGATGAAAGACTGAGGCGGTTCTGAGTCAATTTGAAGAGCGAATCTTCCGGCTTTGAATGCAGGTGCAGACGAGGGGACCTCAACAGACACCACTTGCGAAGTTTCGGGATTGGCCGCAGGTGGGGTGAAAGTTTGTGTTGAGGCAGTTCGGGTGGCACAGGCACTTAAAAAAAAGATGCTTGAAAAACACAGGCAGGCCCAAATATTCTTGCGCATCTTGCCCTCAGCCCATCAAGGTTTGAACTTGAATTGCTTGAGAGTTTCAAGCAGGGTATCGTTGTCAGACTTGAGCATCAGGCCTTCGCGCCATACCGAGCCTGCTTTGTCTTTTTGACCAGTTTGCCAATAAACCTCACCAAGATGAGCGGCAATCTCTGCGTCGGGGCGAGACTTGTACGCCTCTTCCAAAATTCGGATGGCTTCAGCCGAGTTGCCAGCACGGTATTCCAGCCAACCCAGACTGTCTTGAATAAAGGGGTCCCGGGGCGCTAACTGCAAGGCTTTGAGAATCAGTTCACGTGCTTCATCAAGCCTTGTTTTTCGATCGGCCAGTGAATAGCCCAAAGCATTGAAAGCATGAGGGTCTGACGGTTTTACCTTCATGATGACGCGCAAAAGGTTTTCCATTTGGTCATAGCGACCTAATTTTTCACAGACCATGGCCATTTCGGACTGCAAATCGGTATCTGACGGATATTGCGCAACCGCCTGTTCAATGGCGGTTAATGCGGCATTAAATTGTTTGTCTTCCCTTAGCCACTGCGAAATGGCCAAAGCCTTTTGGCGTGCAACTTGCGGATTGTTTGCATTGACTTGTTCAAGTACCTTAAGCCCCTCGGCCTTGCGCCCTTGCTGCGCCAACAATGCAGCGCGCCGGCTTGCGACTTTAAGGGGGTCGGCGCTTGGAGGAATACGCGCTAGCCACTCGTCGGCTTCTGCCAACCGTCCTTGTTTTTGTGCCAACTGCGACAACACCAGGAAGGCTTCAGACAGGCCACCTGATTGATCAGGGTCTTTGGCGTTGTCGATCAGCTTGATGTATTGTTTGAGAGACTGTTCAGATTGCAAAACTTGTGACAAATCGCTTTGCAGCAAGCCCAAAAACAACCACCCAGCGGCAAAGTTAGGGTGCTGTTGCGAGAGTTGATTGAGTTGCGCCAAAGCAGGTTGCATTTGGTTAAGGTCAATCAAAGTACGGGCATAGCCTAGTCGCAAGTCAGGTAAAGCATCACCAGCCATGTATTGAGAAATCATGGATTGCACTTCGCCGGGCACCACATTTAGAAGACTCATTGCCAACATGATGGGCCCAGGGGCTTTTTGGTTGGCTGCATGACCGGCCCTAGCAGCCTCGGCAGCTGGCTGAATCTCACCGGCATCGCGTTTCATGCGGCCAATGGTGGTCCATGCAGTTGCAGCGGTTTCGGGGTTTTGAATGGCCGTGCTAAGCGCTTGCTCGACCACTTTGGCCGCTAAATTCTTGTCTGGCAAACGACCAAACACGCGGGGTATGGAGCCAATGGCTGCCGATTGCTCTTGAATGGGCAAATTGGCGATGCTGCTCTTTAATGCGCGCCCAGCTTCATCGATGCGGTTGAGTGCCAGCAGTATTTGCAAGATGTAGCGATTGGCTTCTTGGGACTCAGGCAGACTGGTCTTCCAATTTTTGGCGGCCTGCAAAGCGGCCTCACCAGATCTGGATTGAAGGGCCAATTCGGTAGCACGCTGAAACAAAGCCTCGTCTTTTGTTTTTCTGGCCGCATCCAAAATGATGGCAAAACCCGAGCCGGGTTCTCCAGCACGCACATTAAGTTCGCCCAACAACAATTGGTAGAACAAAACCGCATTGAGGTTGGAGTTTTGCACGGGCGGCTCGGCACATACACCTGTTGTAGCCCAGACCAATGCGAAAGAGGAGAACCAATATTTCATGAAGCCATCATAATCCACGGGCTGAGTTTGAGTTGCCCCAGGTCCCCAATTTCACCTTGTATTTAAAGCGAATCCATGCCTGAATTGCCAGAAGTTGAAGTCACCAGACTGAGTTTTGCCAGCCGGATTGCCGGAGCTCAAGTTTTGGCCATGCACATGGGCAAGCCCTTGAGGTGGCCGCTCGGTGTTTCACCCACTCTTTTGGTTGGGCAAAGTGTGCTGCGCGTCAGGCGCCGTGGAAAGTACCTTTTGTTGGACATGGACCGAGGTATTTTGATGCTGCATTTGGGCATGTCAGGGAGCCTAAATTTTGCAGCATCGCAAGCTTTAGCAGGTAAGCACGACCACATGGATTTGGTCACCACAAAAGGGGTTCTGCGTTTGCACGATCCACGCCGCTTTGGCGCGGCTGTTTGGTCAAACTCCGAACAGCATGAACCAGCCGCCAAGCTACTGGGCAAGTTGGGCATGGAACCTCTCACAGATGGCTTTGAACTCAAGCTCTTTCAGCAAGGCTTGAAAAAACGCGCAGCCCCCATCAAACAAGTCTTGTTGGCAGGCGATGTGGTGGTGGGTGTTGGCAATATTTATGCATCTGAAGCCCTGTTCATGTCGGGTATTCGACCTACAGTCAAAGCCCATAAATTAAGTGCGCCCCGGGTGGCCAAATTGCATGCCGCCATCAGGCAAGTGCTGGCCAGAGCCGTTGAACAAGGCGGCAGCAGTCTGAAAGATTTTGTCAATGCACAAGGCAAAACAGGGTACTTTCAACTCGAGGCCTCGGTGTATGGCAGAGCAGGCTTGCCCTGCAGAACATGCAGCACACCCATCAAACAAATTGTGCAAGGCCAGCGCTCAACATTTTTCTGTCCCGTATGTCAAAAGCATTGAAAGAAGGACCCACACTGGCTGAGACTTTGGTGGCTTGGCAAAAGATTCATGGCCGGCATCACTTGCCTTGGCAAAACACCCAAGACCCTTACCGTGTGTGGTTGTCTGAGATCATGCTGCAACAAACTCAGGTGAGTACCGTACTTGACTACTACGACAAGTTTCTCCAACACTTTCCAACTGTGGCCGACTTGGCTGCAGCGCCCCAAGACAAGGTAATGGGTTTGTGGAGTGGCTTGGGTTATTACAGCCGTGCTCGCAATTTGCACCAGTGCGCTAAGGATGTCGTGTCTCGATTTGCTGGCAAGTTTCCCGCTACGGCGGCAGAGTTAATTACCTTGCCCGGAATCGGTCGATCGACAGCGGCTGCTGTGGCATCTTTTTGCTTTTCTGAGCGTGTTGCCATCATGGACGGCAATGTCAAACGGGTACTCACCCGCGTGTGGGCTTATGCCGCAGACCTGTCTGTCAGCCAAAACGAAAAAGTATTGTGGCAGCTGGCTGAAAATGCTTTGCCTACGCGCCGGTTAAAAACGGCCATGCCGACTTATTCGCAAGCACTGATGGATTTGGGTGCCACCATTTGTTTGCCGCGCAAACCCAATTGCCAGGTTTGCCCCGTGAAAAAAGAATGTCAAGCGTTGGCCCAGGGTGAGCCTGAGAAATTCCCCGTCAAAACGCGCAAAATTAAGCGCAGCAGCGAAGCGCTATGGCTATTGCTGGCGCACAACGCAAAGGGCGAAGTGTGGCTAGAAAAAAGGCCGTCTAAGGGAATATGGGCCAGCCTCTACAGCTTGCCCGTTTTTGAGTCTGAAACATCCTTGCGCACGGTATTTGAGTCAAATGCCAAACACCCTAGCAATCTCGAAGTTTCTGTGTTGCCTGCTTTCAAGCATGTCCTAACCCACAAAGATTTGCATTGTCATGTGGTGAAAGTCAAACTCAAACAGGCGCCACAAACGCCTCAATCTGGGGCATGGTGGTCGGAAAAGAATTGGAAGGTGTTGGGACTGCCAACGCCTGTACGTCACTTGCTTTCTAACTCTCTGTGACGTTTGAGAGTGAGCCAGTCAGTGCTGAAGTGCTGGCTGAGTTGTTCAACCAAATAGACTGATCGATGCTGGCCTCCGGTGCAGCCAATGGCCACCGTGATGTAGTTGCGGTGGTCTTTTTCAAGGGCGGGTAGCCAGTGTTCTATAAAGCTTGTAATGTGCGACTGCATGAGCTTCACATCTGGATAGATGTCCAAAAATTTTTGAACTGGTTCATCTTTGCCCGTTAAAGAGCGAAGCGCATTTTCGTAGTGCGGGTTGGGCAACATGCGCACATCAAATACGTAGTCTGCATCAATGGGTATGCCACGTTTAAACCCAAACGATTCAAACACCAAGGTGAGTTTCGCACCCGTTGAGTCGACCAAAGATTTGACATAGCTTTGCAACTGAGGGGCACGCAAAAAGCTGGTGTCAATAATGTGAGATTTTTCACGCAAACGAGAGAGAAGTTCACGCTCGTATTCAATCGACTCCGTCAGGGCCAACTCGCCCTCAGTGGCGTTGCGACCTGACAAAGGATGGCGGCGTCTGCTTTCTGAATATCGGCGAAGCAGTGTGTCTGAAGATGCATCTAAGAAAATAGGTGTAATTTTGAAGCCGAGACTTTTCAAGGTCTGCAATTGACCGGGCATCATGGGCAATGAACTTGCACTGCGAACATCAATGGCAATGGCCACGCGTTCTTCTTTTTGGTTTTTCTCTAGCTCGGCAAAAGGAATGAGCAACTCTGGTGGCAAGTTGTCAACGCAGTAAAAACCGGAGTCTTCAAGGGCTCGCAAGGCCACAGATTTTCCTGAGCCAGACATACCAGTGATAAGAACGATTTCCATAAATTCTAAGGCTTAAAAATTTACTTGGTCAGCATTTCGCGGGCATGTGCCAGCGTGGTTGCCGATAATTTTTCACCGCCTAGCATGCGTGCAATTTCAGTCACGCGTTGCTCGCCTGAGATGGGGGTTACGCTGCTACTCACACCCTCTTTGCTACTGGCCTTGCTCACCAGCAAGTGATGGTCTGCGCAAGAGGCCACTTGCGGCAAATGCGTCACGGCCAATACTTGGCGGTGTATACCCAGTTGTTTCATGAGTCTGCCCACTGTTTCAGCCACAGCCCCGCCGACACCTGAATCGACTTCGTCAAAAATCAGGGTGCCGGCTTCGCCCAGTTCGCTGGTGGTCACAGCAATGGCCAAAGCAATGCGTGACAGTTCGCCGCCCGATGCCACCTTGCCAACGGGCCTGGGCGTGCTGCCCGCGTGGCCTGCCACTAAAAATTGAATGTCTTCAAGACCGTGCTGGGCTGCTTGTTCTAAGCTGATCAAAGTCACTTCAAAGCGGCCGCCTTGCATGCCCAGGTTTTGCATGGCACTTGTAACTGCTTGTGCCAATTTGGGCGCTGCTTTTTTGCGCAGCTGAGACAACTTTTTAGCCTCGGCTTGATAGGCCAATGAAGCAGACTTTTCTTTGGCTTCAAGGCCTTCTAAATCACTGGCGGCTTCAAGCGCGTTGAGTTCTTGTTTCCAGCCAGCCAACAAGGCCGCCAGCTCTTGTGGTGGCCGCTTGTATCTGCGCGCAAGTGACAACCACTGAGACATGCGCTGATCAAGCTCTTTCAGTCGATCGGGGTCGAGATCGGTTTTGCGCAAGTAGGCTTGCAATGAGTGCGCAGCGTCTTCAGCTTGCGCAAGACTGGATTGCAAAATCTCGGCAATGCTTTGAAATTCGGGTTCTACGTGTGCTTGATCTTGCAACTGGGCAATGGCTTGAGACAGCAGCCCTAAGGCGCCTGTGGCACTGCCAAGGCGCGATGATTCGTCGCCATCGAGCGACCCAATGGCAGTTTGTCCTGCATCAATCAGGGCTTGCGCATGCGACAGCCTTGTGTGCTGCGCGTTCAAGTCGTCCCATTCATTCAAGGCTGGTGCCAGTTTGTCGAGTTCGCCAATTTGCCAAGCCAAGCGTTCTTGTTCTCGGCTTAAAGAATCTTGCGCATTGCGTGCTGTCTTAACCGTTTGCTGTGCTTGGCGCCAGGCGTGCCATGCAGACTTAAGGCCTTCGGTGTTAAGTCCTGCATAAGCGTCAAGCAAGCCGCGCACGGCGTCTGGCCGTGTCAGACTTTGCCAAGCGTGTTGGCCGTGAATGTCTAGCAGCATTTGGCCCAAGGCCCGCAATTGCGTGGCGGTGGCTTGACTGCCATTGACCCAGGCCCGACTTTTGCCTTGGGTGTCCACACTGCGTCTTAAAAGCAAAGTGTCTGAAACTTCAAAGCCAGCATCTTCTAGTATGGCGTGCGCTTGGGAAGGGCAATCAAACTCGACCGACACTTCGCAGCGAGCGGCGCCTTCTCTAACGGCGCCCGAATCGGCGCGCTCGCCCAATGCCATTTGCAAGGCATCGATGAGAATGGATTTGCCAGCGCCCGTTTCGCCAGTGAGCACGCTAAAACCTTGTGAGAGGTTTAAGTCGAGTTCGCGAACAATGACAAAGTCGCGCAAGCTGATGTGTCGCAAAGCCATGGCTTACACACCCCCCTCGTTCCAGTGCATTTTTTTGCGCAGGGTGTCAAAGTAGTTCCAGCCTTGAGGATGCAAAAAGCGCACTTTGTGGGAAGACTGCTCTACGGTAATTTGATCGCCGATCATGAGGCTGGCCAATGACTGCATGTCAAAGTTGGCGCTAGCGTCGCGGCCAGATACGAGTTCAATGCTGATTTTGGAGGTGTCTGGCAGCACGATGGGGCGGTTTGAAAGTGTGTGAGGTGCAATAGGCGCAATGACCCAGCCCCCCAAGTTGGGGTGCATCAAGGGGCCACCAGCCGACAAAGAATAGGCCGTAGAGCCAGTGGGCGTGGCCACAATCAAGCCGTCTGCGCGCTGAGTGGCCACAAAGCGGCCGTCAACTTCAATGCGCAGCTCTACCATGCCAGAGGTGGCACCGCGGTTCACCACCACGTCGTTCATGGCGAAGGCGTCAAAGACGCAATGCTTGTCGCGCCAAACTTGCGCATGCAACATGCTGCGTTGCTCTTCTTCAAAATGGCCCAAGAGCATGGGCTTGAGTGTTTGGGCGTATTCCTCAATGGGAATGTCAGTGATAAAGCCTAGACGACCTTGATTGATGCCAATGAGTGGAAGCCCGAAAGGCGCAACTTGTCTGCCAATGCCTAGCATGGTGCCGTCACCGCCCACCACCAAGCCCAAATCGCACTGCTTGCCAATCTCGGCCATGGTGAGGGTGGGGTAGAGGCTGAGGCCCAAATGTTCGGAGGTGCCTTTTTCCATGACCACCTCTGCGCCGATGCGGCTGACAAATTGGGCAACATCGTCTAAAACCCGGCGTGAGCTTTCCAAAGCGGCGCTCGTAACCATGGTGTGGTACTTGCCAAATAACGCGACATGACGAAATTTAGATTTCATTCTCAAATTACATCATTAAAATGACCGAATGCTAGATGATCGTGCCAAGTTATTACTCAAAGCGCTGGTTGAACGCTACATTGCGGATGGCCAGCCTGTGGGTTCCCGCACGCTCTCAAAGGCTTCTGGGCTTGAATTATCCCCTGCCACCATTCGAAATGTCATGTCCGACCTTGAGGAGTTGGGCCTGATTGCTAGCCCGCATACATCGGCTGGCAGGATTCCGACCAATAGGGGTTATCGCCTATTCGTCGACACCATGCTCACGGTTCAG
>CANNNB010000090.1 GCA_947505995.1 Comamonadaceae bacterium | reverse complement strand
TGCCTTGAATGAGTTGAAACTCGCCAATGCTTTGACCAAACTGCTTGCGGTCGTGAATGTAGGGAATGACGTTGTCCATGACCGACTGCATGATGCCCAAGGGACCTGCCGCTAACACGGCGCGCTCGTAGTCCAAGCCACTCATGAGCACTTTGGCGCCCATGTTGAGGCCGCCCAAAATATTGTCTGCGGGCACTTCCACATTTTGAAAAACCAGCTCACCGGTGTGACTGCCGCGCATGCCCAGCTTGTCCAGCTTCTGCGCAACCGAAAAGCCCTTCATGCTTTTTTCGATTAAGAACGCAGTAACGCCGCGCGCGCCCATTTCGGGTTCTGTTTTGGCGTAGACCACCAAGGTGTCGGCATCGGGCCCGTTGGTAATCCACATTTTGTTGCCGTTCAACAGGTAGTAGCCGCCTTTGTCTTCGGCCTTGAGTTTCATGCTGATGACGTCAGAGCCCGCGCCTGGCTCGCTCATGGCCAAGGCACCCACATGCTCACCACTGATGAGCTTAGGCAAATATTTTTGCTTTTGCGCATCTGTGCCATTGCGCTTGATTTGATTGACACACAAATTGCTGTGCGCCCCATAAGACAAACCCACACTGGCAGATGCGCGAGAAATTTCTTCCATGGCAATCATGTGCGCCAAGTAACCCATGTTGGCGCCGCCATAAACCTCGGGCACCGTGATGCCCAACACGCCCACTTCGCCCATCTTGCGCCACAAGTCCATTGGGAACTTGTCGGTGTGGTCTATTTCTGCAGCGCGGGGGGCAATTTCGGCTTGCGCAAAATTGCGCACGGCGTCGCGCAATGCATCGATGTCTTCACCCAATTGAAAGTTAAGGCCGGGCATGTTCATGGTGTACTTCTCCAAATTCAATTAATAGGTTTGCGGCACGGGCACCAGTGTTTGCTGCATCACCGCACACATCGACTTTTTGCCTTGTGCGTCGATGTGAAAAACTTCAGCCGTGGTCACAACAATTCGTTTGCCGCCCTTGACCACTTTGCCTATGGCACGCAACTCACCTTCTTGGTGGCCGCTTAAAAAATTAATTTTGTATTCGGCTGTGACAATTTCCATGCCCTCTGGCAGAACGGTCAGGCCTGCGTAACCACCCGCAATGTCGGCCAATGCGCCGATGGCGCCACCATGAAAAGCACCCTGTTGCTGAATGACTTTGTCGCCATAGGGCAAAGAAACTTCTACTTCGCCCTTTTCTGCACGCAAGAGCTGCGCGCCCCAATGTTGCATCATGCCTTGACGTGCAAAACTGGCCGCAACTCTCTGGGCAATGGGGGAACTTAAATGGGTCTCAGTCATGCCATCACCTTTTTGCTGGCCGCTTTTTCAGAACGCGCCAACAAATTGCGCGCTTCCTTTTCATGCGTTTTGACTTCTTCCAAAGTGGCGTGTAAATCTGCCAATTGCGACTCCAGTTGCTGACGATGCTCTGCCAACACCACCATGAACTTTTTCAGCTGCGGGCCGGTGTCGCGCGGCGTGTCGTACATGTCAATAAGTTCTTTGGCCTCCACCAAAGACAGGCCCAGGCGTTTGGCGCGCAAAGTGAGTTTGAGCCGGGTTCTGTCACGCGAGGAATACACCCTGTTGCGCCCGCCTGGCCCAGAACGCTGTGGCTCAAGAAGACCCATGTCTTCATAAAAGCGAATGGCCCGGGTGGTGAGGTCAAACTCTTTGGCCAGATCGCTGATAGAAAATTGAGATGCCATGTTCGTTCCACTTTGGGTTGCGCTGAAGGCTTGGCTTCAGCTTGCGCACAGGCGACAGACACGGTCTGCGCGCACGACTTACAATGCCCCAACTGTAATTGACGTTAACGTAAACGTCAATTGTCTGCGGGATTTTTCCCAAACTCAGAATTGCCATGAACCAAACTGTCCCTCCAAGCCCAAAAGTCAGCCCAGCCGACCTGCTCGCAGGCGAAAAAGCCTTTAGTTTTCCTTTGGGCACCACTTTGCCTGAGCTAGGCCATGCCTTGGAAGTTGCCCCCGGCGTTCTGTGGATTCGCATGAGCTTGCCGTTTGCGTTGGACCATATCAACTTATGGCTCTTGGCAGACACCGAGGAGACGCCTACGGGTGTGCGGCATGGCTGGACCGCGGTAGATTGCGGCGTGACCAACCCAGGCACGCAAGAGGCCTGGCGCCAAGTGTTTGCAGGCCCCATGAAGGGCTTGCCCATCTTGCGCGTGGTGGTAACCCACATGCACCCCGACCACGTGGGTTTGGCGCATTGGCTGTGCCAGCATTTCAATGCCCCTTTGTACATGAATGCCACCGAATACCAAGCCGCCTTATTGGCCAGCACGGGCGGCTCCAATTTTGGCGGTGTCAGCACTCAAAAGTTCTTTGCAGAACACGGCTGGAACGACCCTACAGACCAACAACAAGTTCAGGCTCGCGTGTCTTACTACGCCAATATGGTGCCCCGTGTGCCCGAGTCGTATCACCGCCTTATGGAAGGCAGTCAAATTCAAATCGGAGAAAACACCTGGCAGTGCATGAGTGGTTGGGGGCATTCGCCAGAGCACATGGCGCTTTACTCACCAAGTGCCAAGGTGCTGATCAGCGGCGACATGGTCTTGCCCAAAATTTCAACCAACGTGAGTGTCTACGCCCAAGAGCCCGAGGCCAATGCTTTGGCTTTGTTCATGCGCTCATTGAAAAAATTTGATGTGCTGCCCGCAGACACATTGGTCTTGCCATCACATGGCAGGCCTTTTGTAGGTTTGCACACTCGCACAGCCCAATTGCTCAAGCACCATGAAGATCGTTTGGATGAAGTTTTAGAAGCTTGCAAGGAACGCGCCGGCAGCGCTCATGACATGCTCAAAGTCATCTTCAAACGCCCTTTGGATTTTCACCAAACCACCTTTGCCATCGGCGAATCGGTGGCGCATTTGCATGCCCTTTGGTATGAAGGCAAGATGAAGCGCTTTAAAGATGAAGTGGGTGTTTGGCGGTTTCAAACTTTGAGTTAATGTCTTTCAATGTAAGTTCTTAAACTAACGCTTCGCTCTCAAAATGGGCGATGAATGTATTTCAATTTTCAAGTACTTTAAATTCCATCAGGTATTTACCCGTCCCTATAGGCATCTTGGTTTTATCGATTTTTGATGACCACTCAGTCCTTAAGCAACACCCCGACTACCAAGAGGCAAAAGCAGGAAATTTCCATTCAGCCCTTAACTTAATCTCAGATCTTGCATGGGGTGCGATTGAAAAAAACAGCATTCGATTTAACAAAAGCAATATATTTGTTTCTCCGTTTGCCAGAGAAACTTCTGGCGACAATGCCATACCGCAAGTATTGGCTGAAGTGTTTGCATTCTTATGTAAGGCAACCGCTGACAAAGACCTTGTGCAAGTCACAAAGGTATACCATACTGGTGCCGATCCCATGCAGCGCCTCATTCTCCGACCTGAATTTGAAGGTCCTGTTCAGGTAGGTGCAAACTATGTTCTAGTTGATGATGTCGTCAACTTTGGAACTACGCTTGCCGAGTTGGCGCACTATATTCAACTCAACGGTGGTTTTGTGAGTGGTATTGCCGTTATGGTCAATGCTGGAAGAAACAAATCTTTCAGTCCTGATCGAAAAACACTGAGAATTCTGAAAGAGAGGTTCGTCAATGAAATCATCGAAATCTTCGGCATCAACATCGACGCACTCACAGCCAATGAAGCCCAATACCTTGTTGGATTCCGCACGTCTAACGAGATCAGAAATAGATGCCTTAAGGCAAAAGAAGAAAGCAATCTCCGACTTCGTTCAAAAGGAATTGCAGGGCTATTTGGGTCAAAAAATAAATGACGCCAAGCATTCAAATTAAAAATTTGATCAAGCCCAATTCGCCAAATTTTCTTTTTGCAAAGCTTTGCGCCGTTCGTGGTGATCGGGCAAGATGTCCGACACCACTTTCCAAAAAGCTGGGCTGTGGTTCATTTCATGCAAATGCGCCAACTCGTGCACCACCACATAGTCAATGGCTTCCGGCTTTAAATGAATGAGGCGCCAGTTCAAGCGAATGGCGCCATCAACGCGCGCACTGCCCCAACGTGAACCCGCATTGGACAAACTCAAACGCCGCCACTGCACGCCCATCAAAGGCGCAAAGTGATTAAGCCGTCGTTCAAACAATGTTTTGGCTTCTCGCATTAACCAAGCTTGCACAGCATCTCTAATTTGCGACGCTTCAGCGCTGTGTGGCAAGGCCAGCAGCAGTTGGTGTTGGTCATTCAGCTCACTTCGACCATTTTGAGGGCTTAATTGCAAGTGAATGGGCGCGCCCAAATAGTCCAAACTTGCACCTTCACGCCATTCAATTTGCCGAATGTTTTTTTGCTTCTCTTGCAATTCAGCCCACTTGCGCAGCACCCACTCGCCGCGCTCTTGCAGGCCCAATTCCACTTCTTTCAAGGTAACCCACTTGGGCGCTCGCACTTCAAGCCCATCTGGCCCCACCACAAAACCAATAGAGCGACGACGCACGCGCTGGAACAAATAAGCCACGCGCATGCCCTCCAACACTGTCTCGCGGTTGGCCCTGGGGTGCGCGATGGCAACTTCGCCTTGCGACTGGGACAAAGGCGACAAGGGCAAAGTAGAAACAGTTGGCCGAGCTTTGCGAACTGAAGTAGGCGCAGGCTCAGGTGGCGGGCTTAAAAAATCAAGAACCAGTTGAAGCGGGTTGCGCATGGTTGTACTTATCTCAAGCGTCTGAATAAGCCTCAGGATCAAGCCGGCGCATTTCCGATTCAATCCAATCTTCCACCTCTTGCATCAACTCTTCGGGTTGCCGGCCTTCGCTGGAAATGACTTTGCCAATGGAGATGTCGACAATGCCAGGTTTCTTCACAAAGGCCTTGGTGGGCCAACATTTGGCAGAGGTGACAGCAATTGGAATGACGGGCACACCTGCCTCAATGGCCAAGCGCGTACCGCCCGTTTTGTAAACACCTTTTTGGCCACGCGGTATGCGTGTGCCTTCAGGAAACATGATGACCCAAACGCCCTGATCCATGAGGCGTTTGCCTTGCGTCACAACTTTGGTAAACGCCTGCGCACGTTGACTGCGGTCGATGTGAATCATGTCCATGCGTCCCATGGCCCACCCAAAAAATGGCACGCTGAGCAATTCTTTTTTGAACACATAGGCCAAAGGGTGCGGCATGATGGCCGGCATTAAAAAAGTCTCCCATGTGGACTGGTGCTTGACCAACAAGATGACGGGATCTTTTTCGCCAATGGGCAAATTTTCCATGCCCGTGATGCGGTTCTCAATGCCCAAAATGAAAGTGCCACTGTTGATGGCATTGCGAAGCCACGCTGCGCACCACCAATACAAACGGCTGCTGCTGATGAACATCGAAGCAAACACCACCACCAAAGCCCAAGGGATGACCGTGACGGTCATCCACAGCATGTGAATGAGTGAACGAATGAAGTTCATGGCGCAGGTTCCAGCGATTTTTTCAAGAGCACATCGACAAAGGCGTTGAGGTCTGTGTGCATGAGTGTGCCAACTGGAAACATGGGCGGCAGTGGCTTCCCGCGCAAGCTTTCAGACTTGCCCGTTAAAACCAAATGCGGCACGCAGCCGGCTGCCTCTGCCGCTTTCATGTCGTTCAGGGTGTCTCCCACAAACGAAACGCCCTGCATTTCTAAACCAAATCGCTCGGCTATTTGTTCAATCAAACCTGGCATGGGTTTGCGGCAATTGCATCCATCTGTTGGCGTATGCGGGCAATAAAAAATGGCGTCTACACGCCCGCCCACCGCTGCCAGTTGTTTGAGCATGCGTTTGTGAATGGCGTTCATGGCAGCCACATCCATCAAGCCACGGCCAAGCCCCGATTGGTTGGTGGCAATGACAACGTGGTAGCCCGCGTGGTTCAAGCGACTGATGGCCTCCAGAGCGCCCGGCAATGCACGCCATTCTTCAGGACTTTTGATGTACTCATCACTGTCGTAATTGATGGTGCCATCGCGATCAAGAATGACCAGTTTCATGATGCCAACCGCGACAAATCGGCCACGCGGTTCATGGCCACATGCAAACATTTGAGCAAACCTTGACGGTTCAAGCGCACATCCATTTCTTCGGCATTGACCATGACGTCGTCAAAGAAGGCGTCAACCGGCGAACGCAGTGCGGCCAAGGTTTGCAGCGAGGCAGTGTAGTCGCCCGCATTGAACAATGCTTCTGACTCAGGCAGCAAACGCTGCATGGCGTGATGCAAATCTTGCTCGGCTGTTTCTTTGAGCAAGGCAGGATTGACATGCGCATCGACTTCGTCGGCCTTTTTCAAAATATTGCCAATGCGTTTGTTGGCAGCGGCCAATGCGGGGCTTTCGGGCAATGCAGCAAACGCGCGCACCGCCGCCAGCAGTTTGGGAACTTGGCCCAAGCGTGCAGGATGCAAAACCAAGACGGCGTCGACTTCTTGAGCGCTAAAGCCTTGCTCGCGCAATGACCCCGACAAGCGGTCAAACAAGAAGCTGGTTAAAGCTTCGGAGGGATCGGTGATTTTGTCGCCAAACACAGGCACGGCCAGCGCCAGCAATTGACGCCAATCGAGCGCCAAGTCTTTATCCATCAGCATGCGAATGACGCCCAATGCATGACGGCGCAAAGCAAAGGGGTCTTTGTCGCCACTGGGCAAATTGCCAATGCCAAACATGCCCACCAAAGTCTCTAGTTTGTCGGCCAAGGCCACCACCAAGCCAACCTGGTTGCGTGGCAATTCATCGCCCGCAAAGCGCGGGCGGTAGTGGTCTTCAATGGCATCGGCAATGTCATTGCTCAAACCATCATGGCGCGCATAGTAGCCGCCCATAATGCCCTGCAACTCAGGAAACTCGCCCACCATGTCGGTGAGCAAGTCGGTTTTGGCCAACTGGGCTGCGGTGTCAGCGGCTTGCGCCAATTCGTTGCCGCCCAAGGCCTGTCCCAAAGCTTTGGCAATGCCGCGCACACGCGCCATGCGCTCGCCTTGCGTGCCCAATTTGTTGTGATACACAACTTTGTTCAAACCTTCAACGCGCGACGCCAAAGTTTTTTTGCGGTCTTGGTCAAAGAAGAATTTGGCATCGGCCAAACGCGGGCGCACCACACGTTCGTTGCCACCAATGACAGCACTGGCATCTGGTGGAGAAATGTTGCTGACCACCAAGAACTGGTGCGTGAGCTTGCCTTCAGAGTTTAGCAGCGGAAAATATTTTTGATTGGCCTTCATGGTCAAAATCAAACATTCCTGCGGCACTTCCAAAAACTGTTTTTCAAATTCGCAGGTGAGCACATTGGGGCGTTCGACCAAAGCAGTCACTTCATCTAGCAAAGCTTCGTCTTCAATGGCTTTGACGCCACCCCCTACTTTGGCAGCAGCAGCATGAAGTTGTTTCACAATTTCTGCGCGGCGTTCTGCAAAGCTGGCAATGACGGCGCCATCGCGCGCAAGCGTAGCGGCATAACTGTCGGCATCTTGAATGATCAAGGGCGACACGTTGGCTTCAAAGCGATGACCATGCGTTTGCTGGCCGGCCTTCAAGCCCAATGTTTTAACAGGCACCACTTGCGATCCATGCAAGGCCACCAAGCCATGCGCAGGCCTTACAAAGTTGACACTGGTCCAACCGGGCAGTTCGCAATCTGTTTCCAATTGGTAGGTCATGACTTTGGGAATGGGCAACTTTGCCAGCGCCTCGTCCAAAGCCTTTTGCAAACCTTGCAAGAGCGTGGCCCCCTTGGCTACGCTGTCGTAAAACAAAGCTTCTGCTTTGCCATCAGGCGCGCGCTTGAGCGACGCTACCAGCGCGGCAGGGTTGGCAACATCAGCCCCCAGAGCCTGCATTTTTTTAAGCAAGGCAGGTGTGGCGTTGCCACTGGCATCTAGGCCCACCGTAACTGGCATGAGTTTTTGTTGCACGGCTTTGTCGTCAGCTTGCGCCGCCACTTGCGTGACATGCGCTGCCAAACGGCGTGGTGAAGCAAAGGGCGTGACTTGTGAGTTTGCAGCGGTAAGGCCTGCATCGCGCAATTGATCAAACAGCACGTTGGCAAAAGATTCGCCCAATTTTTTGAGTGCCTTGGGCGGCAACTCTTCTACAAACAATTCAACCAGAAGGTTTTGATGTGTCATTTTAATTCTTGCCTTCAGGCAGCCTTCTTGCTCAAGGCGTTCAACTGTTCAACCCACTCGCGAGGCGCCATGGGGAAGCCCAATCGCTCGCGACTTTCCCAATAACTTTGGGCGACAGCACGCGCCAAATTGCGAATGCGGCCAATGTAGGCCGCACGCTCAGTGACACTGATGGCGCCGCGGGCGTCGAGCAAGTTGAAGGTGTGCGCAGCCTTGAGGACTTGCTCGTACGCGGGCAAAGCCAATTGGGTGCCAATGAGATGCTGCGCTTGTTTTTCGTAAGCAGAAAACGCAGTGAACAAGAACTCGGCATCGGCATGTTCAAAGTTGTACGTCGATTGCTCGACTTCGTTTTGGTGGTACACATCGCCATAGCTGAGGGTGTCGGTCCACTTTAAGTTGTAGACGTTGTCGACTTCTTGAAGGTACATGGCCAAGCGCTCAAGGCCATAGGTAATTTCGCCGGTAATGGGTTTGCAATCAATGCCGCCCACTTGTTGGAAGTAAGTGAACTG
>CANNNB010000089.1 GCA_947505995.1 Comamonadaceae bacterium | reverse complement strand
GGCAGAACAGCGCGGAAGAAGCGTTCTTTCACTTCCATCTTGCGCACCATGTAGTCGGATGCGTAAATGATGACGGCCAACTTGGCGAACTCAGAAGGTTGAAAGTTCATCACACCCAAGGAAATCCATCGACGTGCACCATTCACACCTTTGCCGATAAAAGGAATCAGAACTGCGGCCAAAAGGACCAGGGAAAAAATGAACAAGGGCCTGGCATTTTTCTCCCAAGTTTCCAAAGGAACTTGAAAAGCCAAAAGCGCAACACCAAATCCAATACAAATAGAAATGATGTGTCGCACCAAGAAGTGCGTTTGTGAATATTTGGCAAATTTGGGGTTGTCCGGCATGGCAATGCTGGCCGAATACACCATGACCATGCCCCACATCAACAGCGCCACCACCACCCAGACCATGGTCTGATCGATGTTTTGAATCTTGCCCTGAGCTGAAGCGTTTTTGGCATAGTCGTAGCTGCCCAAATTAACAGGCAGCACGCCTTCAGCTGCACCTTGCAGTCGGCCAGCACCACCCGAGCGGCTGAACACACCACCGCCCCAAGCCAACATGCGAGACCACATCTCGGTCATAGCGCGTTCTCCATGGGCTGGCCAAGCGCATCTGCAATATCAGCCACCGCTTGACAGAAAACCTGCGCACGGTGCGGATAGTCGCGGAACATGTCAAAGCTGGCACATGCTGGCGACAACAAAACGGCATCGCCTGTTTGCGCAATGTCCTTGGCAGCATTCACAGCTTCCAGCATGCTGTTGGCATCTATCAATGGAACGCCACACGCTTTAATTTCTTCGCGAATGAGCGGTGCATCTCGACCGATTAACACCACTGCGCGCGTGTACCTTGCCACGGGTTCTGCCAAAGGTGAAAAGTCTTGACCTTTGCCATCACCACCCAAAATAACCACCACACGACGCTCGGTGCCTAAGCCCACCAAGGCAGCCACAGTTGCGCCTACGTTGGTGCCTTTGCTGTCATCAAAATATTCAACTTCATTCACAATGGCCACAGGCTCCACTCGGTGTGGTTCGCCTTTGTATTCGCGCAAACCAAACAACATCGATGCCAAGCTGGCACCCGTGCTGGTGGCCAAGGCCAATGAAGCCAATGCATTCACTGCGTTGTGGCGACCCCGAATGCGCAGCGCATCGGCTGGCATCAAACGTTGAATGTGAATTTCCTCAACTTCGCCTTTGCGCAAGCGACGTGTTTCATCTGACTCAAGGGCGCGCACCAACCAAGTCATGCCGTTGACAGTTTCCAGGCCAAAGTCACCAGGGCGTTGAGGCATTTCAGCACCATAGGTGACATGCGCTCGAACTACAGGTTTTTGCAATTTAGCGCGAACAGGCTCTGGCAACATGGCCATCACACGAGCATCATCGCGGTTCAAAATCATCAAGGTGTGGACGCCAAATATTTTTTCTTTGGCGGCGGCGTAGGCCGCCATGCTGCCATGCCAATCTAAATGGTCTTGTGTGATGTTCAAGACTGTGGCGGCACTGGGTTCAAAGGGGCCAGCGTTGTCGAGTTGAAAACTGGACAACTCCAAGACCCAAACCTCTGGGAGCTCTGTTGCCAGTGACAAACGCAAGCTGTCTAGCAAAGTGGGGCCAATGTTGCCTGCCACCTTAACGGTTTTGCCAGCCCGTTCAAGCAAACGACCTGTGAGTGCCGTCACAGTCGTTTTACCGTTGGTCCCTGTGATGGCCAAGACCTGAGGTGCATAGTCTTGTGTGGCCTTTAGATTTTGCAAGGCCTGCACAAACAAACTTAACTCGCCGCCAATCCAAAGCCCAATGGCTTTAGCAGCCTCAAAGACAGTTGCCGTTTCGACGGGCGCAAGTCCTGGACTGGCAAAGACAGCACGGACTGCCGTGCCTTCAATCAAATTGGCCTCAAAGGGGCCTGACTTGAATTCAACTTCGGGCAACTCACTGTTTAAAACAAGCAAATTGGGGGGCGCTTCGCGTGTATCTGCCACCGTCACAGCCGCACCCATCTCTGCACACCAACGTGCCATGGCCAGCCCAGAGCTTCCCAGCCCCAGAATCAAGATGTTTTGGCCTTGAAGGTATTTCATGTTTAACGCAGCTTCAAAGTCGACAGGCCCACCAAGCAAAGCAGCATGGTGATAATCCAAAAACGCACAACCACTTGGGTTTCTTTCCAGCCACTCTTTTCAAAATGATGGTGCAAAGGGGCCATCTTCAAAATTCGCCGACCTTCGCCATATTTCTTTTTGGAATATTTGAAATACGAAACTTGCGCCATCACTGACAAGGCTTCAGCCACAAAAATTCCGCCCATGATGGCCAGCACAATTTCTTGTCGAACAATCACAGCAATGGTTCCCAGTGCAGCGCCCAAGGCCAGCGCACCCACATCTCCCATGAAGACTTGCGCAGGGTGTGTGTTGAACCACAGAAATGCCAAACCTGCGCCAGCCATGGCAGCGCAAAAGATCATCAACTCACCCGTGCCGGGAATGTAGGGCAGGAACAAATATTTGGCGTAGACCGAGCTGCCCGTCACATACGCAAACACACCCAGTGCCGAGCCCACCATCACCACAGGCATGATGGCCAAACCATCGAGTCCATCGGTCAAGTTGACAGCATTGCTTGAGCCCACAATGACCAAGTAAGTCAGAACCATGAACCCAAAAACGCCTAAGGGGTAACTCACTTCTTTGAAAAATGGCACCATCAAGCCTGCTTTAGGTGGCAAGTCCACATCGAAACCAGAAATGACCCAGCTGACAAACAAATCAAACACACGCAGGTTGGAGCTTTCAGAAATACTGAAAACCAAATAAAGCGCCGCCAACAAGCCAATGACCGATTGCCAAAAATATTTTTCGCGAGAACGCATGCCCTCGGGGTCTTTGTTGACCACCTTGCGCCAGTCATCAACCCAGCCAATCGCGCCAAATCCCAAGGTCACAATGAGCACAATCCACACAAAGCGATTGGACAAGTCAAACCACAGCAGGGTGCTGATGGCAATGGACAACAAGATCAGCACACCACCCATGGTGGGTGTGCCGCTTTTAGCCATGTGCGTCTCCATGCCATAGCCCCGAATGGGTTGGCCAATTTTGAGCGCCGTCAGATGACGGATGACTGCGGGTCCTGCCAGAAGGCCAATCAGCAATGAAGTCATGGCCGCCATCACTGCGCGGAAAGTAATGTATTGGAAGACACGCAAGAAACCCCATTCCGGGGACAAGCTTTGTAACCATTGCGCTAAATTAAGCAGCATGGATGGACTCTCTTTCTAAGACCTGAGCTTGCTCAAGCCTGTTGCGCAAAGCATCCACGACTCGTTCCATTTTCATAAACCGCGATCCCTTGACCAGCACACTGTTGAAGGTCGAAATTTGCAAGAGCACGGCTTGTTGCAAACTGCCCATGTCTGAAAAGTGTTGGGCGCCCTCAAAGGCTTGGCTGCTGTGGGTGCAAAGATCACCCAAAGTGAACAAGGCTTGAACGCCCGACGCTTTGGCGTAGGCGCCCACTTCTTCATGAAATTGAGGGCCTTGCTGACCCACTTCACCCATGTCGCCCAGAACCAATAAACGCGGCGCAGGCAGTTCAGCCAACACCTCAATGGCCGCCCGAACAGAGTCGGGGTTGGCGTTGTAGGTGTCGTCAACCAAGGTAAACGCATGACCATCAAATTGCCACTCAGAAGATTTGGAGCGTCCTTTGACAGGCTCGAAACTTTCAAGTCCTTTGACAATGGCTGAAAGGCTCATGCCTGCTGCCAATGCACAGGCCGCAGCCGCCAAGGCATTCAAAATATTGTGCCGACCCGCAATGTTCAAGCGACAGGCGCTTGCAGCATGGGCGCTTGTCAATTCAAACGACCATGCGCCATTGACCCAAGCAATGTCATGCGCTTGAACATCGCCTTGCGTGAAGCCAAATGTCAAGACTTGACGATCGCCTGCCAATTTTTTCCAAAGATCGGTAAAAGTATCTTGTGCCGGAAAAACAGCCACTCCTTGGGCAGGCAAGTTCCGAATCACTTCCGCGTTTTCAATGGCTACCGCTTCCACGGTAGCCATGAACTCTTGATGCTCACGTTGTGCGTTGTTCACCAAACCAATGGTGGGCTGGGCATACCGGGTCAGCACCTCAATTTCACCGGGATGGTTCATGCCCAACTCCACCACGGCACGGCCATGCTCTGGGCGCAGATTGAACAAAGTGAGGGGCACGCCAATTTCGTTGTTCAAGTTGCCTTGTGTCGACAATGAAGGGCAAGAAGCATCGGCGCGCAAAACCGAGGCAATCATTTGAGTCACGGTGGTTTTGCCATTGCTGCCGGTCACCCCAATGAGATCCAAGCTAAATTGACGACGCCATTGGGCAGCCAATTGCCCCAAAGCGGCACGCGCATTGGGCACGCAGAATGCAGGCACTGAAACCTCATTCAGGTACTGAAGATGCTCACCCTTTAGAGCGTCTTGCGCTTCAAACAAAACGGCTACTGCGCCTTGCCGTTGAGCTTGGGCCAAGAAAGCTGTGCCATCAAATTGATCACCCTTGAGTGCGACAAACAAATCGCCTGCGATCACACTGCGGCTGTCGGTGCGCACAGCTTTGATCAAGCTGTGAGTCATAAGAGCAGCGTCCAAAGTACCCGCAACGGCCACGGCTTGAGGCAACCAAGTTTGAAGCTGAGTCAAGGTCATGTTCATGACTGAGCCCCCACCTGCTTTAAACCATTTGCGCGCTTGACCAGTGCGTCATGCGCGTGCAAGCGATCATCGAAGGGGTACTTCACGCCTGCAATTTCTTGGGTGTCCTCATGGCCTTTGCCTGCAATTAAAATCACATCATGCTGTCCTGCCTGCATGATGGTTTGAACAATAGCTTTGCGACGATCAAGTTCCAAATGCGCTTTGTCGGGTGCTTTTAAACCTTCACGCATGTCTTGCAGAATTTGGGCAGGCAATTCGCTGCGGGGGTTGTCGCTGGTTAAGACCAATTGGTGAGCCACAGACTCAGCAGCAGCAGCCATCAGGGGGCGCTTGCTGGCATCTCGATCACCACCACAACCCAAGACACACCAAAGTTGAGAGCCCAAAGCTTCTGCCAGCGGTTTCAGTGCCAACAAAGTTTGCGTAACAGCATCAGGTGTGTGCGCATAATCAACCACAGTCAGAGGCAGTTCGAGCCCTTCCACACCAGAGACTTTTTCCATGCGGCCAGGTACGGCTTTGAGTTGCGCACAAATTTGAACGATTTGAAGCAAGTTGTATTTCAAGGCTCGCAATGCAGCAATGACGCCGAGCATATTGTCGACGTTGTAATCCCCCATCAATGACGTTTGGAGGTGAACACATTCAGGACCCTCGATCACATCGAAGGCCAAACCAGTCAAGTTCCTGGTCAAATGACGTGCTTGCAATCGGGCGTTCTGTCCTCGACTAGAGCAAGTCCACAGATCAAACACTTGAGCACTGCCTGCTGTCAAAGCTCTCTGGGACAGATCTGCTGCCAACTGGGCACCTTGCGCATCATCGACATTGATCACGGCCACTTCAAGTTCTGGCCAAGCAAAAAGCGCTAGCTTGGCTTGCCAATAGGCAGCCATAGAGCCGTGATAGTCCAAATGATCTTGTGTGAAATTGGTCAACAAGGCCAATTGAATGCGGGTGCCGGCCAAGCGCTGTTCAGCAATGCCGATGGAGCTGGCTTCGATGGCACAGTGTGTGATGCCTGCTGATACAAATTTTCTAAACTGCGCTTGCAATAAAACAGGATCTGGGGTGGTCATGCCCGTCGAAATTAAGTTGGATGGCTGCCCAACACCTAGTGTTCCTACAACTGCACAACGAGGTGCACGAGCCTCCCCCTCAACAGCCACCTTCATGGCATTGAGTGCCTGTGCCAGCCACCAAGTGGTGGAGGTTTTGCCATTGGTGCCCGTGACAGCCAACACCTTCAATGCTTGACTGGGTTGCTCGTAATAGGCGTCTGCAATCCAGCCTGTGTCTGCCTTCAAACCTGAATAAGCAGCCACTTGAGTTGGCACTTTGTCTGCCACTGTTTGCCAGGCCGAATGCCATTGCAAACAGTCTTGTGCTTCTACCAAGCAAGCTGTGGCACCCTGCTCAAATGCAGATGCGACATAGGCACGACCATCGGTGGCCATGCCAGGCCAAGCAATAAAGCCATCGCCTATTTGAATGGCACGACTGTCTGTGCACAACTCGCCCGTCACGTGTTGGCGCAACCATTCAGCGGCTTGGGAAGGGCTGTGCAAAGTCTGCATCAGAACGACTCCTCCACAGCATTGGCCACAATTTGAGGCTTGACACTCATATCGGGTTGGACACCCAACAAGCGCAGGCTTTGCTGCACGGTTTGACTGAACACGGGGGCGGCCACATCGCCGCCAAAGTAAGCACCGTTGCTAGGCTCATCAATCATGACCGCCACCACGATGCGAGGATTCTCAATGGGCGCCATGCCAACAAACACACCTCGGTACTTTTTGCCAGCGTAGCCTTTGCCTTCTTGCTTGTGTGCGGTTCCAGTTTTGCCACCGACAGAATAGCCAATGGCTTGCGCCTTGGGCGCCGTGCCGCCTGGGCCTGCTGCCAAGTTCAGCATGTGCCGCATCGCCTTGGCATTTTCAGGACTGATCACAGGAACTCCAGCGGGAATTTGCCCGTTCTTAATCAAAGTGACGGGCAAAGATTTGCCATCACTGGCAAAGATGGTGTACGCCCGCGCCATTTGAAACAAGCTGGTCGAAACGCCGTAGCCATAACTCATGGTGGCTTGCTCTACAGGTCGCCAGGTTTTTGCAGCACGCAAACGACCACTCACAACGCCTGGAAATGGCAGCTGCGGTTTTTGTCCCAAACCAACTGCGGTGAACATCTCCCACATTTCCCGTGGCTGCATTTGCATGGCAATTTTCACTGTTCCCACGTTGCTTGATTTTTGTATCACTTCATTGACAGTGAGAGCGCCATAGGGGTGCGAATCAGTGATGGTAGAACCGGTGATGTTGATGCTGCCAGGCGCAGTTTGAATGATGGTTTCTGGCTTGATGATGCCCTTTTCCATTGCCAACGCAATGGCAAAAGGTTTCATGGTGGAGCCTGGCTCAAAACTGTCGGTGAGCGCTCGATTGCGCAATTGTTCGCCACTTAAATTTACACGCTTGTCGGGTGAATAACTTGGGTAATTGGCCAATGCCAACACTTCACCCGATTGCGCATCAAGGACCACCACGCTGCCTGCCTTGGCTTTGTTTTGAAGGACCGCTTCGCGCAATTTTTGATAAGCAAAAAATTGAACCTTGCTGTCAATGCTCAATTGCAAATCTTCGCCATCAACTGGCGGTGTCATTTGACCCACATCTTCAACCACGCGGCCAAGCCGATCTTTGATGACTCGACGTGCACCCGGTTTGCCAGACAGTTGATTTTGGAAAACCAACTCAATGCCCTCTTGTCCTTTGTCCTCCACGTTGGTGAAGCCCACGATGTGCGCAGCTGACTCGCCCTCGGGGTACAAACGTTTGTATTCTTTGATGGTGTAGATGCCCTTGATGTTCAAGGCCAAAACTTGCTTTACCACTGGCTCGTCCATTTGTCGGCGCAGCCATACAAAAGTTTTGTCTTCGTTTTCTAATTTTTTAGCCAATTCAGAAGGCGACATTTCTAGCAATTGGCCCAACTGGCGCAAACCCTCAGGTGAGCGATCAAGTTCTTCCGGGTTGGCCCACACGCTTGGCGCAGGCACACTGGAAGCCAAAATCAAACCATTGCGGTCCAAAATGCGTCCGCGGTTGGCAGGCAATGTCAAGGTTCTGGCAAAGCGGACTTCACCTTGACGTTTGTAAAAAGCGTTTTCAAACACTTGAACATAGGCTGCGCGAACGGCCAAGCCCACAAAGGCCAAGGCCATGGCCGCCACAATGAGTTTGCTGCGCCAAACTGGCGTTTTGCTGGCCAACAAAGGGCTAGATGAAAGCTGAACGCTGCGACTCATGGCTTCGCCTCGGTCGGTTTTTCGGGTTTTTGAGCAGCCACTTTTTGTGAGCTAGCTTGCAAATCAGTAGGCTGCTTCACATACTGGGTAATGCCCGGTGTGACCAAACGCATTTGCAATTGCTGTTTGGCAATTTGTTCAATGCGCAGCGGCGATGCTTGCGAACGGCGCTCGACCTGCAAACGCTCGTGCTCTAACTCAAGACGCGTGGCCTCTTTCATGGCGGCTTCCAAAATCATGAACGAGCGGCGTGCTTCGTAATGACTGTGCACCAAAAACATAGCCGACAAAATGATGGCGATGACCAAGAACAAATTCATGCGGGTCATGCGAGCACCGCCGTTCTTTCAGCCACACGCATGATGGCGCTGCGAGACCGTGGATTGGTTGCCACTTCAGCGTCACTGGGTCGAATTCGATCCAGCGCTTTCAACTTCATAGGCTGCGGCACAGCAAAAGGTGCGCGCCGGTCATAGGCCTCTTTGGAATGCTTCGCAATGAATTGCTTCACGATGCGATCTTCCAAAGAATGAAAACTGATCACCACCAAACGGCCTCCGGGCTGCAGCACTTTCAAGCTGGCCTCTAGCGCTTGTTCAAGCTCCTCAAGCTCGGCGTTGATGAAAATCCGAAGAGCCTGAAATGTCCGCGTTGCAGGGTCCTTGCCCGGCTCGCGGGTTTTGACCG
>CANNNB010000088.1 GCA_947505995.1 Comamonadaceae bacterium | reverse complement strand
TGGTCCTTCAAAACCAAGACCGGTACGGTGCCTTTGGGCGACACAGCCAACATGCTTTCGGGTTTTTGCGACAACGCAATTTCGCGAATTTCACAGCGTATGCCGCACGACAACAACGCCAATCTGGCGCGCATGGCATAAGGGCAACGTCGGAAGGAATACAAAACAGGTGCATCAGCAGGTAACAAAGCAGCCACCCTTTCTTGGCGTTGTGGTGTGCCAATGTGGTTCATATGACGCGCCTTGGCAATTTCCCATTGTTTTTGTCTTTCGCGTGCGCTGTCCTTTTGAACATCGCTGGTGTGATCATGACAACGCGGGCAACTGACGCCCAACTCAAACATGGCCGATTCTTTGGCGCCAGGTGGCAAGGGTTCACGACAAGCGCGGCACAACTCATGGGGACCCGGTGTTAAACCATGGCCCACAGACACACGCTCATCAAACACGAAGCACTCGCCCTCCCACAGGCTTTTCTCTGGGGGCACAAGCTCTAGGTATTTAAGGATGCCACCTTGCAAATGATAAACATCCTCAAAGCCATGTTCCAACATCAAGGAAGTTGATTTTTCGCATCGAATACCACCGGTGCAAAACATGGCAACACGGGGCTTTTGACCATTTTTAGCTTCCAAAGCTTTCGCCTGCTTCACCCAATCAGGCAATTGCGAAAAGCTTTGAATCTGCGGATCAACGGCGCCTTTGAAGCTGCCAATTTCGACCTCGTAGTCATTGCGCGTGTCGATCACCACGACATCCGGTGCAGAAATAAGATCGTTCCAATCTTCTGGTTTTACGTACTGGCCTACACGCTTGACTGGGCTGATGCCATCCACACCCAGCGTCACAATTTCTTTTTTGAGGCGAACTTTCATGCGGTGAAATGGTGCTTTGCTTGAAACCGACTCTTTGTGCTCTAAGTCAGCCAACTTGTGATCTTGTCGCAAGTAGGCCAGCACCGCATGCACGTCTTCCGGCATACCAGAAATCGTGCTGTTGATGCCTTCACTTGCCAACAATATCAAACCCTTGATGTTATGCGCTTCACAAAATGCCAACAAGGGTGCACGCCGATCTGCAAAGTCAGGCATATCAACAAACTTATAAAAAGCCGCAGTGAGATAAGTGGTTTCAGTCGCAATCAAGTTCATGGCTCTATTTTGCCTTGAGTCAGGTAGAAGGCGGGCTGATCTATGTCAGATGCTACAAAATATTCAAGTTTAATCTCAATGGCTTAGGGCGAAAGAAAATGTCTTTTCGACATTGCAATTAAGCTTAAATATTTTTCAACAAATCTGCAGTCTCATAAAGTGGCAAACCCATGATGCCCGTGTACGAGCCCTGGATGTCTGAAATATAAGCAGCGACCATCCCTTGAATACCGTAGGCACCTGCTTTTCCAAAGGGCTCACCCGTTGCCACATAAGCTTTGATATCCGACAACTTCATGGGCGCAAAAGTTACTTTCGAAACAGACACACTCAATGAACGCCGACGACCAGAAGCCACAGCCACGGCAGTTAAGACTCGGTGAGTTTGACCAGACAAAGTTTTTAAAATTCGCACGGCATCTTGCGCATTTTCGGGTTTGCCTAGAATGAATCGGCCCAAGGCCACAGTCGTATCTGCGCACAACACAGGTGCAGGTTTTAAGTGACGCGCTTGCATGCGTTTGACTGCCGCTTCAAGTTTCAATTGGGTCACGCGCTTCACGTAGGTCAAAGGTGCTTCACCAGGTATCACGCGTTCTAGTGATTCAACATCTTCGTCTGGTGTGGCCAACAACAACTCATACCGCACGCCTATCTGTTCGAGCAATTGTTTGCGCCTCGGACTTTGCGAGGCCAGGTAAACGAAATCTTTCATTGAAAGTTTATTCTCGGTGATAAGGGTGATTGGCATTGATGGACCAGGCACGGTATAACTGCTCAATAAGCAAGACCCTGGCCATGGCATGTGGCAGCGTGAGATCGGACAAGCGAATGCGCTCATGTGCTGCATCTCTGAAAGCGGGCTCTAGACCATCTGGCCCCCCAATAATCAGCGCCACATCATCGCCCCCTAGTTGCCAGTCTTTCAAGCGCTGCGCAAGCGCGGTAGTTCTCAATGCGGTACCGCGCTCGTCTAGCACCACGATGCGAGTGCCACGTGGTATGACCGCCTCAATGCGCTGCCTCTCAGCAGCCACCAAGTTTTCATAGGTTTTAGAGCTGCGGGGCTCGGTCTTCACAGCCTTGAGCTCTACTTTGAGTTCAGGGGGAAAGCGTTTGGCGTAATCGTCCCACGCAGTTTGTGCCCAATCGGGGACGCGTTGCCCCACTGCCACAATTAGCAGCTTCATGAAACTTAGGCCTTAGGCTTGGCCTTGGCGAAGGACTTGGCTGCTGGTTTGGCGCTGGATTTGGCAGAAGGTTTGCTGGCAGGTTTGCCAACAGATTTTGAAGCAGGCTTGATCCTTGATGTAGCAGGTGGCTTAACAAGAGTTTTACCCAAAGATTTGCCAGCTGCTTTAGTGGCAGGTTTGGCGCTTGATTTAGCCGGCACTTTGCGCGTGGGCTTGAGCGCTTCCGAACCCATGGGGCCAACAGGGACAGAATCACGCCTTGTGGGCGTACGTCCGGCACTGACATTGGCCTTCTTCTTGGCAACTGGCTTGCGCACAGGTTCAGCAGGCTTGGGGGCACCCAGCTTCAAACGCACCGGCTTGTCGCCCCAAATTTCCTCAAGGTTGTAGTAAGACCGAATGGTAGGCTGCATGACGTGAGCAACGACGCTGCCGCAATCCACAATAATCCACTCGCCGTTGTCTTCACCCTCAATGCGCGGTTTGGGATAACCCGATTCTTTCACCTTGTCGCGAACACTGGCTGCCAAAGCTTTCGTTTGACGGTTGGAGGTACCTGAAGCGATGATGACTCGCTCAAAAAGAGCGGACATCTCTTCTGTATCGAACACCACAATTTCCTGTGCTTTCACATCTTCCAATGCATCAACAACGATGCGCTGGAGTTTTTGGGTGTCTTTTTTGGCAGAGGTTTCGTTCATCGTGCAGGCAGGTAGAGGTGATGGCTTTGAATATACAGCGCAACGGTCGGCGGGACCAGTGCGTCAATGGTTTGCCCTTGGGCCACCCGTGCTCGAATTTGCGTTGCGCTGTGCGGCAATTGAGGCAATTTCAAGGCCTGAGTGGGAATATCAAGGCTGGAAGCAACGGTGTCTGAGGATTCAGACATCTTGCGTTCAGCGACGCAAATTATAGCCCGCTGGGCAATTTCACCAATTTCATGCCACGTTGCCAAGACTTTGCCTTGATCTTCCCCGATCAATAAAAAAAACTGGGCACCAGGAAACTGACCGCCAAAGCTTCGCAAAGTGTCGATGGTGTAACTGGGGCCCTGTCGATGCAACTCAATCTCATCCACCCTGGCCTGACTTAAATGGCTGAAAGCCAGCCGAGCCATGGCAACTCTGTGTTCGCCACTGCTTAAGTCTCTGGGTTTGTGCCAAGCGTTCCCAGTAGGCACCACGATTAGCTCGTCCAAATCAAATTGAGCGATAGCAGCTTCGGCCATGGCCACATGGGCTCTGTGCGGCGGATCAAATGCGCCGCCCAAAATGCCAATGCGTTGAAGTGTCAAACCCATTCCCTTGGAATCAAAAATTGGCTGGCCAATTGAGCCTCAGCTGAATCGGCCGCATCTACTCTGTTGTAGGACCAAGTCACCAGCGAAGGCATTGACAACAGAATCGATTCAGTGCGACCGCCTGATTGCAGACCGAAATGCGTTCCCCGGTCCCAGACCAAATTGAATTCGACATACCGTCCTCGGCGATAGAGTTGGAAATCTCTCTCTCGCTCGCCATAAGGCGTGTCTTTCCTGCGCATCACGAGGGGCATGTAAGCTTTCAAAAGCCCATTGCCCACGTCTTGCATCATGGCGAATCCCTTTTCAAAACCAAGTTCTGCAAAGTCATCGTAAAAAATACCGCCAACGCCTCGCGCTTCGTTGCGGTGCTTCAAAAAGAAATACTCATCACACCATTTTTTAAATCGTGGATGCAGGTCTGCGCCGTAAGGTTGAACAACATCTTTGCAGGTTTGATGGAAGTGCACCGCATCTTCTTCAAAGCCGTAGTAAGGGGTAAGGTCCATGCCGCCACCAAACCACGCAACAGGCGCTTTACCATCGGGCTTTGCCACAATCATTCGAACATTCATGTGAACGGTAGGCACATAGGGGTTGCGTGGATGAAAGACCAAAGACAAGCCCATGGCTTCAAAAGGCGCACCTGCCAATTCTGGGCGATGCTGCGTTGCTGAAGGTGGCAACTTGGGCCCGGTCACATGTGAGAAGCCGCAGCCGGCTCTTTCAAATACCGGGCCGCCTTCCAGAATTTGGGTAATGCCATCGCCTTGCAGCATATCGCCTTCTGGTTTTTTCCAGGCATCGACCACAAAAGAAGTGCCATCCAAGTCATGCAATGAATTGGTAATTTTTGCTTGAAGTTGGATGAGGTATTGCCGAACGCTCTGGGCTTGGCTAACTTGCATGCTGTGTCTTTCTAAAAACGTTTGTTGACGTCTATGGGGTGTTTTCTCTGGCAGGCAATGGCCGAATGGGGGCGACCTTTTCTTTGTGAAAACCTTCTACACCTTCGTACATTTTTCGAATGCGATCGTAATCTAGTTCTACATCGCCAGAAAGTTTCAAGAAGCCTTCAAACTTCATCTGCTTTTTGGCGTAATCGAGATGCACCACAGCCAAGGGTAAATTGGCACCCATGGCCAATTGATAAAAGCCACTGCGCCATCCTTCTGTTCGCTTTCGAGTTCCTTCGGGGGACAAGCCAATCCACAAGAATTTATCTGCGCGCTGGTGTTCTGCAAAAACCTCGACCATGGCACCGACGACACCACGTGACGAAGACCGATCAATCGGCACGCCACCAATCCATCGAACCCAGGAACCGAACAAAGGGATTTTCAACAATGAGTCTTTGCACCAAAAAAACAAGGGCAAGCCCATGGTCCATTTGCACAACATGGCCGTGCAGAAATCCCAATTGCTGGTGTGGGGATACACAATGGCCACACCTTGCAGCGTTGGTAGACCTTGAAAATCAACTCGCCAACCAATCAGTTTGAGCAGCCAAGCCGCCCAAATATGGCCCTTCATTTGAAAGGGATGGGGCCCAGGAATTAAAGCCGATTCGGGTACTGCTTCTTCTTTGCTGGCGTTCACGACTTGATTGCCCTAAAACCAATATCTTTTCGATACTGTTGCCCATCAAAGTGAATGCCCTTGGCCATTTCATAGGCCTTTTGCTGCGCTTGCTTCACCGAATCGGCCAGCACAGTGACGCACAAGACCCGACCACCTGAACTCAAAGTTTGACCATCCTGAGCCGTCGTTCCTGCATGAAACACCATGGCATCCATCTCGTCTTTAGGCAATCCCGTAATGACATCACCCTTGCTAGGTTTCATGGGGTACCCAGCGGCAGCCATCACAACCCCCAAAGCGGTTCTTCTGTCCCACTCCAACTCAACCGTGTCCAATTTTTCGCTGGTGGCGGCCAACATGACCTCCACCAAATCGCTCTTCAAACGCATCATGATGGGCTGAGTTTCTGGATCGCCCAAACGGCAATTGAACTCCAATGTTTTGGGCTGGCCTTGTTCATCAATCATGAGACCGGCATACAAAAATCCCGTGTAGGGAATGCCGTCTTTTTCCATGCCCCTGATGGTGGGCATGATGACTTCGCGCATGGCCCGAGCGTGCACTTGTGCCGTCACCACGGGTGCGGGCGAGTAAGCACCCATGCCGCCTGTGTTAGGGCCTTGATCATGGTCTAACAAGCGCTTGTGATCTTGACTGGTGGCCAGCGCCATCACGTTCTTGCCATCGCACAACACGATGAAACTGGCCTCTTCGCCCTGCAAAAATTCTTCAATGACCACGCGGGGCACAGCAGCGCCATCTGCGTCTGCGTTGTGAACCACGCCGAGACTGTTGTCCAACAACATGAAGTCGATGGCTTCATGCGCTTCTTCCGCCGTCGTGGCCACCACCACGCCTTTGCCTGCCGCTAAGCCATCGGCCTTTACAACAATAGGGGCGCCCATTTTGTCGACATACGCATGAGCTAATGCCACGTCTGTGAAGGTTTCATAAAGGGCCGTCGGAATGCCATGCCGATGCATAAACGCTTTGGAAAACGCTTTGGAACTTTCCAATTGAGCGGCTGCTTTGGTCGGTCCAAAAATTTTCATGCCGTGTGCACGAAATTCATCGACCATCCCAGCGGCCAATGGCGCTTCAGGTCCCACCACCGTGAGTTCAATTTTTTCTTTCTGTGCCCATTCACGCAGCGCCTTCACATCGGTGATGGGTACATCGAACAAATTGGGGTCGCGCGCTGTACCGCCATTGCCGGGAGCCACATAAACTTTCTGAATGCGCTCAGATTGCGACAACTTCCAAGCCAAAGCGTGTTCTCGTCCACCACCACCTACTACCAATACTTTCATCGATCAAGCCTTATTCAGAAATGGATGCGTTGTGGAAAACATTTTGCACATCGTCCAAATCTTCCAAGATATCCAACAGTTTTTGCATTTTGGCAGCATCATCGCCTGAAAGGTCAATGCTGTTCTCTGCGCGCATGGTGACTTCTGCCATGTCAGCTGTCAAACCAGCGGCTTCAAGGGCATTTTTAACCACTTCAAAATCTGCCGCTGAAGTGAGAACTTCGATGGCGCCTTCATCGTCTGCAATGACATCTTCTGCGCCGGCTTCTAAAGCCACTTCCATCACTTTGTCTTCTGAGGTACCTGGAGCAAAAATCAATTGGCCGCAGTGCTTGAACTGAAAAGCGACTGAACCTTCCGTGCCCATGTTGCCACCGTGTTTGCTGAAGGCGTGCCGCACTTCTGCCACGGTGCGCACGCGGTTGTCGGTCATGGTGTCGACAATGATGGCTGCGCCACCGATGCCATAGCCTTCGTAGCGAATTTCCTCGTAGATCACGCCTTCCAAGTTGCCCGTAGCCTTGTCAATGTTGCGCTTCACGGTGTCAGCTGGCATGTTGGCCGCTTTGGCCTTCTCAATGGCCAAGCGCAAACGGGGGTTGGCGGTGGGATCACCGCCGCCTGTTCTGGCCGCCACCATGATTTCCCGAACCACCCGGGTCCAAATACGCTGGCGTTTTTCGTCCTGCCGGCCCTTGCGGTGTTGAATATTTGCCCATTTACTGTGGCCAGCCATTTCAAATTCCTTGTTGTTCTTTAAATCATCTAGGTTAGATTTTACTTTTCATCTGGGGACTGATTTGAATCACTTACCCTGCTTTCAGCTTGATCAACAAAAAAGCCGGACGAATCCGGCTTTTTTCAGTTGGCAGTTGCCTCTTCAGGCTCATGGGGTTCAGATTTTGAATTGCGCCCTTCTTTCTTGGGTAAGGGCTGGATGTCCAACAAAACCTCATCCTTTTCGTCTAAGTCGACGCTCAAACGACCTCCATCAATGAGGCGACCAAACAGCAACTCGTCGGCCAAGGCCTTGCGAATGGTGTCTTGAATCAAGCGCTGCATCGGCCTTGCACCCATGAGCGGATCAAAACCTTTTTTGGCCAAGAACTTGCGTAAATTGTCGCTGAATGTGACGTCCACTTTCTTTTCAGTCAACTGGGTTTCCAGCTGCAACAAGAACTTGTCAACCACGCGCATGATGATTTGCTCGTCCAAGGCCTTGAAGCTGACCATGGCGTCCAAACGATTGCGGAACTCAGGCGTGAACAAGCGCTTGATATCGCCCATTTCGTCGCCCGCCTGACGCGGATTGGTAAAGCCAATGGTGGCCTTGTTCATGGTCTCTGCGCCGGCATTGGTGGTCATGATGATGATCACATTGCGGAAGTCGGCTTTGCGGCCGTTGTTATCCGTCAAGGTGCCATGGTCCATGACCTGCAGCAACACATTGAAAATGTCGGGGTGCGCTTTTTCAATTTCGTCGAGCAACAAAACGCAATGCGGTTTCTTGGTCACGGCCTCGGTGAGCAAGCCACCTTGGTCAAAGCCCACATAGCCTGGAGGCGCACCAATTAAGCGGCTAACAGCATGACGCTCCATGTACTCTGACATGTCAAAGCGAATGAGGTCGATGCCCATGATGTAGGCCAACTGCTTGGCCGCTTCTGTTTTACCCACACCGGTGGGGCCACTGAACAAGAATGAACCAATGGGCTTGTCTGTTTTACCCAAGCCAGAGCGCGCCATTTTGACAGCGGATGCCAAAACTTCAATGGCCTTGTCTTGCCCAAACACCACACTCTTCAAATCGCGCTCAATGGTTTGCAATTTGCTGCGATCGTCGTTGGACACATTGGCTGGCGGAATGCGTGCAATCTTGGCCACGATGTCTTCAACCTCGGCCTTACCGATGGTTTTCTTGCGCTTGGAAGGTGGCAAGATGCGCTGGGCTGCGCCGGCTTCGTCAATCACGTCAATGGCCTTGTCGGGCAAATGACGGTCGTTGATGAATTTGGCAGACAACTCAGCAGCGGCCTGCAAGGCGGCATTGGCATACTTCACGCTGTGGTGTTCTTCAAAGCGAGACTTCAAGCCCTTCAAGATGTCAACTGTTTCTGCCACAGTAGGCTCGACCACGTCGACCTTTTGGAAGCGACGTGACAGGGCCGCATCTTTTTCAAAGATGCCGCGGTATTCGGTGAAG
>CANNNB010000087.1 GCA_947505995.1 Comamonadaceae bacterium | reverse complement strand
GTTCGTCGTTTGCAGTTAGTTTTTTTTCTGCTGTTTTACGAGGATCAGAACCTCGACATGCCCTGCCACGCGTCCGAACCCATGTCGAAACCAGTGCAGCCCCAAGCTTGATATTTTAAGCTGGTTCTGGAAATTGCAAGTGGTAAATCTGGGCCAATGCTGTCTTATTTGCAAATTGCAAGTGACACATGGCCCTTAAGCGGTATCAAGTCAGGCTTTCCACTCGGCCATAACGCACCATGGTGCTACCCACCGTGAAGCGTTTGCTGCGCGTGGGCATGATTAGCACCGCATTGTCATAGGGCGTGCACACGGTGTGGCCCGCATCATCAGCCAAGGCTGTGCCTGATTTCTCAATCACCTCTAATCCGTTGTAAACGGCTAGCCACTGAAAGTCGAGTGACTTGGCTGCATAGCCTTCGGTCACTTGCACCACCTTTTGCGCTACAGGTGGCAAGCTGCAACGTGCATCGATCCATTCAGCTGGCGCAACACCTGTCGCTTTCAAAAATTTCAAGGTGGTTTCGCGAGCAATTTGCTCGCAGGCTTTTTCCCAATGCTGCCCGGCTTCTAGCAAGATGGCGGTGTTGTGTTTGTTTGGATCGCCAAAGGCTGCACGCTCAATCATGCGCAAACCATTGGCGTGGCCTGTGTCCATCATGAGCCATTCGGGCAGGCCAATTTTGGCGGATAAATTAACCGATTTTTGACCACCCTTGGGGCGAACGCCGCAGACCATGAGGGGCGCACTGGGGGCGCTCATGGAATGCAAATCGAGTAAATAGTCGGCGGTGTCTATGTAGGCCACCAGCTCGCGCGCGCGGCGCAGTTCTACGCTGTCGCGAGATCCGTTTAAAACCTCATCGGACCAAACGCGGTTGAAATCTTCCTCCACATAGCGATTGCCATCGGGGTTGGCGGGATCCCACATTTGATAGGCGGCCACATTGGCAAAGATAAAGGACACCACACCACAGGAGGGTTGGAAGTTTTGTTTGAATAAATAATCGAGCGTGATGGCACCGCTCAGTTCATTGCCATGCGTTAAGGCTTGCACAATGACATGCGGGCCGGGTTTGCCAGATTCGAGTCGGGTCACATAGTCAATGCCTACATTGCTGGCGCGGTAGGCGCTGATGTCGGGCGCAGTGAGTTCAACTTGAAAAGGGGACGTTGTTGTTTGTGCAGGTTTGGTCATATCTTTTGCTTGGAAAAAGCTGCAAGCAATGCAGTGAGTGCAATTAAATCTTGATTTAGTTTGGCGTAGCCAGGCCCTTTGCCACGGCCAGATTCATCGGTGTACAAACGCTTGTTCAGCTCTATTTGGAGGCTGTGTTTGCCTTGCGCTGGGTTGGAAAATGCACGCACTAACTCAACGCCCTTGAAGGGGTCGTTGATCTTGACCTCGTAGCCGCACTGCTGCATGAAATCTTTCACCAAGTGTGTGAACTCGGCAGAGCAGGTGCTGCCATCGCGGTCTCCCAAAACCACATCGGCACGCGCAATGCCTGCGCCGCCTTCGCCCATCTTGCCGCTCACCGCATTCATGGAGTGACAGTTGATGTGATAGCACACGCCAAATTGTTGGTGGTGCTCATTGATGAGGTTTTGCAACTTTGTTTGATACGGCAGAGCGTAGCGCTGAATGCGTTGTTGCACTTCATCTACAGACAATTTGCGGTTGTAAATAGGACGTCCGTCATCCAAAGTGCGCCAAATGAGTGACTTGCCAATTTGTGCTTTCCCACTGGGCATGTAGGTGTGCGGCCATTCGCCTTCAATCATGGCCAGGTCGACATCGCCCACGTGTCTGTTGGGATCGATGTAGGTGCGGGCAAACTCAGCCAAAAGCAAGTGCGCGCCATGCTCTGGGGCATGAGCCCACAAGGCGTCGATGAAGACATCTTCACCATCGCGCAGATCTTCTAAGGGTAATGCGGCATTGAAATCGTTGGGAAAAACAGGACTTGAATGCGGTGAGTCCATGACCAGAGGCACTGCCTCCTTGGGTTTGAGGAGGGTATAAGCCTCTGTTATCTGTTTGTTCATACTTGAATTTAGTGACCAGATAATAGTCTTACTTCATTTTTTGGCATCAGCCTTGGCGTCGCCTTTGCCGTCACCCTTACCGTCGCCCTTACCGTCGCCCTTGCCCTTGCCATCACCCTTTGCCGAGGCTGCGCCTTCATTCACTTTGACAACCTTGCACTTTTTGTGAGCAGGTTCCTTGGAGGTTGCAGGTATGTCTTCGCAAATTTTTTCCACTTTATAGGCCCATGCAGTGCCGGCCATGGCCAAACTACCCAAAAGAGCGCTTAGAAAAGCAAAACGAAGAGAGATGAAAAAACGTTGAATCATGGGTGAAAATGCGATGGTGTGTGACAGAACAAAGCCATTGTCGTTGAGAGGCATGGTTGAATTATCGGAAAGAAGAATCAAATGTCAAATTTGATCAGTTGGCCCTTGTCTGCTTTGGCGGTTTGGGGAGGGGTTTGGTACCTTTATCTGCTCTTGGTTGAACAAGGTATTCACCCATCTGTTGCCATGATGTTTGCCACATCTGGCGGCGTCTTTGCCGCTGCCGCTGCCTGGCACAAAGGTTTTTCTCAAGCCAGAACGGCGGCGTTGGCCATGGGATTCCCTGTGTCTTTTTGGCTCGTGGGCATGGCCAGTGTGCCTGCTTGGGTCTGGTTGTTGCCCTTGATTTTGATCATCTGGATCTACCCCATGCACGCCTGGCGCGATGCCCCCATTTTTCCCACACCCTTGAATGCTTTGCGAGAAGTGCCGCGCTGGGCCATCTTGCCTGCGCAAGCGAAGATTCTCGACGCTGGCTGCGGCGCAGGCGATGGCCTGAAGGCTTTGCGACTGGCTTATGTCAATGCTCAGTGGATTGGTATTGAATTTAGCCGTCCCTTGAGTTGGCTGGCCAAGTTTCGGTGTCCATGGGCTGAGGTGCGGTGCGGTGATATTTGGGAGGACCATTGGGGTGCCTACGACATGGTCTATTTGTTTCAGCGGCCCGAAACCATGCCTCGAGCTGTAGAAAAAGCCAAAGCAGAAATGAAACCAGGTGCTTGGTTGGTAAGTTTGGAGTTTGAAGCAGCAGAACTTAAAGCCACCGCAGTCACTGATGCCAGCCCCAATCGTCCGGTTTGGCTTTATCAGGCACCTTTTACGGGTCAATCCCGAGAGAAACGCTAGGCGATGTGACTATGATCTTTGAATTCATTCAATTCGGAGATTTTCATGTTCAAACCCGGCCTCATGATGGACCGCCCCTTGCTTTTGTCTGGCATTTTGGAGCACGCGGCAACGCAGTTCGGCGGGCAAGAAGTTGTCTCGCGCGAAACACATGGCCCTTTGTTTCGCTACACCTACGCCGATTGTGCAAAGCGTTCACGCCAATTGGCCAATGCACTGCGCGGCTTGAATTTAAAAGAAGGCAGTGTGGTGGGGTCCATTGCTTGGAACAATCACCGTCACCTTGAAGCTTATTACGCGGTGTCTGGTAGCGGCATGGTCATGCATACATGCAATCCACGTTTGCACCCACAGCAACTCATTTACATCATTAACCACGCAGAAGATGAGGTGGTGTTGTTTGATATCACCTTCGCACCTTTAATCAAGGGCATTGCAGCACATTGCCCCAAAGTGCGTGCATGGGTCTGCCTCACAGAGCGTGCGCACATGCCTGAAATTGAAGGCGTGACCAACGTACTCTGCTACGACGAACTCATTGCACCAGCAAGCGATGTGTTTGAGTGGCCCGATTTTGACGAGCGATCTGCCGCAGCCATTTGCTATACGTCAGGCACCACAGGCAATCCCAAAGGCGCCATGTATTCGCACCGCGCCATTGTGATCAATGCACTGTCGGGTTGCTTGCCAAGCATTCTGAACTTATCGCCTGAAGAAGCCATTCTGCCCGTGGTACCCATGTTCCATATCAACGCGTGGTGCATTCCTTATGCGGCACCCATTGCTGGCGCCAAGTTGGTCTTGCCTGGCCCTAAGTTGGATGGCGCCAGTTTGTACGAACTCATTGAAGCTGAAAAAGTCACCATCAGTGCCGGCGTGCCCACCATTTGGATGGCGCTCATTCAGCACCTTGAGCAAAACAAATTGCGATTCAGCACCATGAAGCGCACCGCTGTAGGGGGCTCGGCCATGCCAACAGCATTGATTGCCAAATTCAGCGACGACTACGATGTGGAAGTACGCCATGGCTGGGGCATGACTGAAACCACCGCCGTGGCCACCATGAGCAGCATGACACCTGAGCAGCGCGCTATGCCTGCTGCTGATCGTCACGCACTTGTCGGCAAACAAGGTCGTTCAGTGTTTGGCGTAGACATCAAAGTGGTAGACGAGGCAGGCAACACAATGCCACGCGATGGCACCTCACAAGGTGAACTCATGGTGCGTGGTCAGTGGATTATTTCAGGCTATTACAAAGGTGAAAACTCACCCTTGGTGGATGGCTGGTTTCCCACGGGCGACATTGCCACCATTGACGCAGTAGGCGTGATGCAAATTCGCGATCGCACCAAAGATGTGATCAAAACGGGCGGGGAGTGGATTAGCTCTATTGATTTAGAAAACGCCGCCATTGCTCACCCAGCAGTGGCCATGGCAGCCGTCATTGGCGTGAAACATCCCAAGTGGGAAGAGCGGCCTTTGATGTTTGTGGTGCGCAAGCCGGGACAGGTGGTCGAGAAGGAAGAGATCTTGACTTTCCTTGAAGGCCGCGTGGCCAAGTGGTGGGTACCTGATGATGTGATCTTTTTAGAATCCTTGCCAGTGGGAGGCACTGGCAAGGTTCAAAAAGGTGATCTGCGTAAAACTTATGGTGGCGTGTTCAGCTGAAAACCTGAGTGCCTTAATGACTTGACTTCAGCCAAGCCAATACAAATTGCCGTTGCGCTTCAGTCTCTGGGGTGTGCGGCGCTTCAAAGCGTTTGTCCATGGCCTGCCATTTTTGCATTAGCAGCGCTAGGGCCAGCTCACCATCGAGACCTTGTTCCCTGAGCCATGTGGCAGCCACAGTGCCTGTGCGGCCAATGCCAGCTTTGCAATGCACATACACCTTGCCGCCTTGGTCGAGTGCAGATTGAATACTTTGCAAAATGCTTTGCATTTGCAGTGGGCTGGGTACACCAAAATCTGTAATGGGATGGTTGATGCGAACAGCACCGCCTAGTGGTTGGTAGGTCTTGACTGGATCGGCAGGTGATGTGAGGTCAATGAAGTGTGTAATGCCTGCCAGTGCGAAAAGTTGCAATTTTTCAGACAATTGTTCATCACCTCCTTTTGCGGGATGCTCACCCGCCAACACGTAACCTGCCCACAGCCAATAGGTATTTCCGTGAGGCCGAGGCAGTGCATCACCACGCGGTTCTAAAAAAGAAAGCCCGCCGGCAAGGCCAGCGGGCTTTGAGTTCGGGGTCATTAGTGCGCCAGAATCTTGGACAAAAAGTCTTGTGTGCGTTCGTTCTTCGGATTGGCAAAGAACTCAGCCGCAGTGTTTTGCTCCACAATTTGGCCTTCGTCCATAAAGATCACGCGGTCGGCTACAGAGCGGGCAAAACCCATTTCGTGCGTAACGCAAATCATGGTGATGCCTTGGTTGGCCAATTCCACCATGACATCCAAAACTTCGTTGATCATCTCTGGGTCAAGCGCTGAAGTGGGCTCATCGAACAACATGATTTTGGGTGTGAGGCACAAGGAGCGTGCAATGGCTACGCGTTGCTGCTGACCGCCAGACAACTGAAGTGGGTACTTGAGGGCTTGTTCTGAAATACGCACACGCTTGAGTTGTTGCATGGCACGCTCCTCGGCCTCGGCCTTGGGCATGTTGCCCACCCACATGGGGGCGAGTGTGAGGTTTTCCAACACGGTAAGGTGAGGGAACAAATTGAACTGCTGGAACACCATGCCCACTTGACGCCTTACAGATTCAATCGATTTGACATCGTCTGTGAGTTCTGTGCCGTCTACCTTGAGTACACCCGATTGGTGCTCTTCAAGGCGATTGACGCAGCGAATAAGCGTGCTCTTGCCAGAACCTGAAGGACCGCACACCACAATGCGCTCGCCCTTGGCTACAGACAAATCAATGTCGCGCAACACATGGAACTCACCGAACCATTTATTGACTTTAGAAAATTCGATGATGGGACTTGAGGTGCTCACTTCACTGTCTCCGTGTTCCAGTATTCAGGTGGGATTCCAGCCATTGGCTGTAGCGTGACATGGCAAAGCATGCAATGAAATAAATGGCGGCTACAAAGAGTTGACCTTCTATGAAGAACTTGCGCCAATCGGCATCGCCCAGGGCCAATTGCACTGCGCCTGTGAGGTCGTACAAACTCACAATGGTAACCAGCGAGGTGTCTTTGAACGCGCCAATGAAGGTATTCACAATAGCAGGCACCACCAAGCGCAAAGCTTGAGGCAAAACAATCATGCGTTGAATTTGCCAGTAGCTCATACCCAGAGAATGGGCGGCTTCGATTTGGCCTTTGGGCAAAGCCTGCAAACCACCTCGAATAACCTCGGCCAGGTAAGCTGCAGTGAACAAAGTCATGCCAATTAGTACGCGGACCAGTACATCAATCTTGGTACCTTGTGGCATGAACAATGGCAAGATGAAAGAAGCCATGAACAGCACGGAGATGAGCGGCACGCCGCGCACAAACTCAACAAAGATGACGCACAAGGTGCGAATTGCGGGCAGGTTTGACTGTCTGCCAAGCGCCAACAAAATGGCCAAAGGAAATGCAAGCACCAAGCTCACGCTGGCCAACAGCAAGGTAAGAGGCAAGCCACCCCAGCGAGCTGTTTCAACAGGTGTCAGACCGGCAAAGCCGCCCAACATAAGCGCAAAGAAAAAAACATACACAGCCACCCAAGCGCCAATGAGGGCAGGCCGCCAAAATGTTTTTAAACAAGAAGCCACCAATAAAACGACCACTGCAGCGCTGGCAACCAAGGGGCGCCATTGTTCTTCAAAAGGGTAGCGCCCAAACAAAATGAGCCGACCTTTTTCAGCCACCACGCCCCAGCAAGCACCTAAGCCGTAGGCTACGCGGCAAGCAGCGTTATCGGCATTGGGAATGGCGTACCAAATGGTCCAATTGAAGATGGGCGGAATGGCCCAAACCAACATGGCCACAAAAACGACAGTTAACAAACTGTTAACAGGGCCGTCGAAAAAACCACGTTGAATCCAAGCCACAAGCCCCGTCTCATTGACAGGCGGACGACGCGCTGCAATGGGCTCAAAATGTTGTTGGTAACCGGTGCTTGACATCATCGGTCCTTAATCCGCACGCGGCGGTTGTAAACATTCATGAGTGCCGAGGTGAGTAAACTCAAGCTCAAATAAATCAACATGACCAAGGCAATGCACTCAATGGCACGACCTGTTTGATTCAAGGCCGTAGAACTGATGGACACTAAATCTGGATAGCCCACGGCCACGGCCAAAGACGAGTTTTTGATCAAATTGAGATACTGACTGGTTAGCGGTGGAATGATCACACGCATGGCTTGCGGCAATTGAATGAGACGCAACTCTTGGGTTCGCTTCAAGCCCAAGGCCAATGCTGCTTCATGCTGACCAAACGATACCGATTGAATGCCTGCTCGAACCACCTCGGCAATATAGCCAGAGGTGTAAACAGTGAGGCCAACCAACAAGGTGAGGTATTCGGGAGTGACAGAGCCACCGCCGACCACACTGATTTCTGTGATTTCGGGTATGTCGAGTTCACTGGGGAAGCCACCTGCTAACCAGCCGATGACACCGCACAACAAGAACAAACCCAAGCCAGGCAAGAAAGAAAGCTTGGTCTGACCTGTGGCTTCGAAATGGCGCGTTACGTGACGTGACCAAAACTTCCAAGCACCGATGCCTACACACAAACCCAAAAGCGTGCCCCAATGCCCAGATTCCCAAACAGGCAATGGGTATTGCAAACCATTTTTGCTAAAAAACACGCCTTGGAGTGGCCGCATGGGAGATTCAATGGGAGGCAACAACTCTGTCATGGCAAAGTACCACATGAACAGTTGCAACAGCAAAGGAATGTTGCGGGTAATCTCCACATAGCTGGCGCACAAAGTTTTGACCAAGGTGTTTTGGGTGAGGCGGCCAATACCAATCAATGTGCCCAAGATAGTGGCCAAGACCAATCCGACCAAGGCAACGCGCAGTGTGTTGCTCAAGCCAACCAGGTAGGCCACGATGTAATTTTGTGACGAGTCAAATTCAATCAGGCTCTCGCCAATGCCAAATCCGGCCGGCTGTAAGAAAAAATCAAAACCACTTTGAATACCCCGTGCGCGCATGTTGGCGAAGGTGTTGGACATTAGGTAGCCCACGGCAATGGTCAATCCCACAATAGCTAGGATTTGATAAACCAGTCCGCGAAAAGCTTGGCTGCGCCAAGACCACTGTCGTTTGGGAGGAGGAGGGGTGCTCATGAGAATAGACCGGCCCGCACGAGGCGGGCCGGAAGTCTTTGTACAAAGCCGAAATTAACGTACAGGAGGAGCGTACATCAAGCCGCCTTTGTTCCACTGGTTGTTCAAACCACGTGGCAATTTCAAAGTGGACTTGGGACCCACATTGCGCTCAAACATTTCGCCGTAGTTGCCCACAGCTTTAATGGCGCGGTAAGCCCACTCTTTGTCCAAGCCAAGCAATTTGCCGGTGTCTTCAGACGTACCCAAGATACG
>CANNNB010000086.1 GCA_947505995.1 Comamonadaceae bacterium | reverse complement strand
TGTCAAACTTTTGAATCAAAATAACTTACAGCCCTTACGGCTAAGGCAGTTATTTTCAACTTCAAAATTAAACGCACGATGTCCAAAGATTTTTCCCAGATGGAAGACAGTAACCGCTCTTCTAACCTCAGTATTCACGATGTTTCAGACCCTTCACGTCGTCTGGTATTGCGAGGTGGTTTGGGTGCTTTGGCAGGCAGCTTTTTAGCCCCCCTCAGTGCCGTCAGCGGCGCGGCGGCTCTTAGCGGTTGCGCATCCCTTGGTCTTGGTGCAGCTGCAACAATGGGTTTTAAGAGCGTCGCCATTTCTACTGCCGACGCCATCTCTGTGCCAGAGGGATATGTGGCACAAGTTATTGCACCTTGGGGAGACCCCGTGGGCATTGTTGGTCAAAACTTTGCCTTCAAGGACGATGCCAGCAACTCGTCCGCAGAACAAGAGGCCCAAATTGGCATGCACCATGACGGCATTCACTACTTTGCCCTCGATGGTTCTAAGCGTGGTTTGCTGGCCATGAACCATGAATACGTTGACCACGGTTTGCTGTTCAAAGATGGTATGAATAATTGGAGCGCCGAGAAGGTCCGCAAGTCACAAGCAGCGCATGGTGTGGCCATCGTGGAAGTGCAAGACAAAGGCGGCAAATGGGAGGTCGTCAACCCCTCTCAATATGCACGCCGCATTACCACCAACACGCCAATGGAAATTACAGGACCTGCCGCGGGTCACGCCATGATGAAGACAGTTGCTGATCCTTCAGGCCGCAAGGTTTTGGGCACTTTGAACAATTGCGCCAGCGGCATCACACCTTGGGGCACTTACCTCACCTCTGAAGAAAATTTCATTGTTTATTTCAATGGCGGCGACAAGCTCAACGATCACGAAAAGCGCTGGGGCCTCAGAAAAGGCGGCGTAGGCTACCGTTGGCATGAGCATGATGCGCGTTTTGATGCAACACAAAATCCCAACGAACCCAATCGCTTTGGTTGGATTGTTGAAATTGATCCCAATAACCCGAATGCCACTCCCATTAAGCGCACGGCCATGGGGCGTGGCGCACATGAAGGCGCCACCGTAGCCGTCACCAAAGACAATCGCGCGGTGGTCTACATGGGTGAAGACGCACGCTTTGAATATATTTACAAATTTGTAAGTCGCGACACCATCAAACCAGGCGGCGCCAAAGCAAACGCCACTTTGCTCGATCACGGTACCCTTTATGTGGCCAAGTTCAATGCCGAAGGCAAGGGTCTGTGGATTGCTTTAACACATGGCCAAGGCCCGCTGACTGCGGCAAATGGTTTTGCTGATCAAGCCGAGGTCCTCATCAAATCTCGCCAAGCCAGCGATTTGTTGGGTGCTACCAAGATGGACCGCCCCGAGTGGATTGCTGTTGATCAACAAGGCTGGGTCTATGCTACCCTCACCAACAACAGCAACCGAGGTGGCGACAAGCAGCCGGCGGTAGATGCTGCCAACCCCCGAGCCAACAACACTCAGGGCAACATTATTCGTTGGAAAGAAGACAGCGACTTCAATGCCGTCACATTTGCTTGGAACCATTTCATCATGGCAGGCGATCCCTCATTGGCGCGCGCAGAAGCCAAAGGCAACACCAAGGGCGACATGTTTTCTTGCCCCGATGGTCTGTGGGTTGATGGACGCGGCCTGATGTGGATTCAATGCGACATGTCAACCTCTGCCATGGGCAAGGGCGACTTGAAAAACTTTGGCAACAACATGATGTTGGCAGCTGACGTGAAAACAGGCGAAGTCCGCCGCTTCTTGGTAGGCCCTGCAGGCTCTGAAATAACAGGCGTGACTGAAACACCCGATGGCAAAACCATGTTTCTCAATATTCAGCACCCAGGCGAGCCAGCCAGTGAACAGAATAAACCGGACAACCCACGAGCAATTTCTAACTGGCCAGAGCAAAAGGCAAATGGCCGGCCAAGAAGTGCTACTGTTGTTGTACGTAAAATTGATGGTGGCATCGTCGGCACCTAAAACGGTGGCAGGAGTTCCCAAAATGTTTTCAGGCAAGTCGACTCACTTGGCCTGAAACTGAGAACAAACGCTTTTCTTCAGCGTTGTTGGTTCAACGTCATACCCAAATAAGAAGCCTGCCTACGCTCATAAGCCAAAAATTCCTCGGTGATTTCACTGCCACGAACGCCTCCTCTTACCGAGCCTGGCGCAACGTCACCAAAATATTCTTTCCATAAGGCCGGCAAGCGTTGTCCCTGAGGAATGCTCAGCCAAAGACGAAGCAAATGCCGTTTGCGTTCTGGCTCGTCATGGTCCTCAAAATTGGTGCGTGAATGAATGACCACGTAGTTGTTTAGTAATTGCAAATCTCCCTGATCGAGTTGCATCGAATAACAAAACTTATCATCCGGCAGCAGTTCATCTAACAGGTCCAGCAAGTCTATTTGTTCTTGCGTTAAACGAGGCACCTCAGGGAAATCGCGTTGAGCGGCTGTGACATTTTTTCGATTGGCACGCAAAGAGAAAAATTCCGGATCATCACCCAAGATGGGACATTTGTAAAAAGGTGGCTGCGAAGCATCGTTGGTTCCCTGATAGCTGTAATAGAACGGCCGCTTCATGACTGCCATGAGATCTGGCCGAAGGCGTTTCACTTCTTCGACCACTGCAATGGAGCTGGTCACTTTGCTGGTGCCGCCTGATTTTGCAGTGTGCAAACACATTAAGGCCACCACATCGCAGGAATCGACATGAAAGTCCAAGCCAGAATTGGTGTTGTACCCTCGTCCGTTTTTAACTTTGTAACTGCCGCCCTCGTCACGAACATCGTTCATAACCTGACTGGCTCGGTTTTGCGTTCTGGCAACGCCCACGTTCAAACCAATACCCCAATTGACCAATCGCGCATCGTCTAGCGACCATCTATTGACGGGAAAACCTTTTAGCAAGCACATGCCGTAGCTTGTTTGCGTGGCAGCAAACGCCTGATCAATGGTTTGTTTGGCGTGGCGTTTTAAAGGAAAGTCGTGGGCTGTCATTTCAAGCCACGGCTTTTGAGTCGCCTTAGCGTGTTGAAGCGCCTCTTCAATTTCACTGCTTGCTTCACGACTGAGGTAATGAATCCAGGAAAAATCATGTTGTAGCTGGCTCGGAAACCATGCGCGCGGTTTTTCAATATTGGTTTGAATGGATGGACTCATAACGCTTTGATTTGCTCCATTAGCCTGAAAGACCCATCTTACTGAATAAAACAGGTTTCTCTATCACATAGGGACAACACCAATGCTTTGGACTTGCTAGACAGCACCATCTGTCTCTACACTTCAAGCTTAATTTACATCGACAACATAGGCTTCACATGAATCGATTTTTGGCTGTCATTTTTTCTCTGGTATCCCTCACAAGTTATGCTCAAGATCAAGCCTATCCTGTGAAGCCCATCCGATTGTTGGTTGGCTATGCGCCAGGTGGCGCAACAGACATTGTGGCGCGAAGCATTGCCATTAAATTGCAAGAAACACTGGGCCAACCTGTGATTGTTGAAAACCGCGCTGGTGCCAGCAGCAACATTGCCTCTGAATTTGTAGCGCGCAGTGCGCCAGATGGCTACACCCTGCTTTTGGGCACCATAGCCAACGCCACCAACATGACAGCCTTCAAGAACATGGGCTACGACACCCTGCGTGACTTTGTCCACATCACACAGTTCATGACAGCCCCATCGGTATTAACACTTCACCCCTCTGTGCCAGCCAAAAATCTCAAAGAATTCATTGCAGTGGCAAAGCAAAATCCCGGCAAATTTGCTTTCTCATCAAGCGGCAACGGCGGGTCCCCTCATCTTGCTGGCGAACTTTTAAAGATGCGCGCCAGCATCGATTTGATCCACGTGCCCTACAAGGGTGCAGCGCCAGCCATTGCCGATCTTTTGGGCGGTCAGGTACAAATGAGTTTTCAAACGGCCTTGTCGGCCATCCCCCATTTGAAAAGCGGCAAGCTCAACGTATTGGCCGTGGCCAGCAAAAAACGCATGAGCACACTCCCCAATGTACCTACCATGGCAGAGGCTGGTTTGCCAGACTTTGAAGTTTCAAGTTGGAATGGTTTGTTTGCCCCTGCCAAAACACCGCCACACATTGTGGCAGCGTTGTACAACGCTTCCATCAAGGCCCTGCAGTCTCAAGATATCAAAGACAAAATGGAAGCCCAAGGTGCTGAGCCTGTGGGCAACAACCCAGAGGAGTTCAAATCATTTGTCAAAACCGAGATTGACAAGTGGGAACAGGTGATTATCAAATCTGGCGCCAAAATGGACTAGTCCTTTGCTAGCTCGTTGGCTGTTACAGCCTTGTACTGGGCTCATTAAATTTGATCGATGGTCGAATTGTTTTTTGGTTCCTCGCCCTCGTTATCTGAGATAGCAAATCGGTCATTCGTTCTTGCTTGACCGCTGCTCTTTCGCTTACTGCGGGCTTGGAAGCCAAGTGTTGTAAATTTTCCTCATTCAAATTGCTGTCATACAACTTTGTTAAAAATCTTATTTGAAGGTCTGAAGTCAGAACTCATACCAAGATAGGAAATGATGAGATGCGTCAATTGAACATTGTCTTGATCTTTGGAAGTGCGCCAGACGTTACCGAAATTTGCCATTTGGACCTTTCCATTTTCACAAGTTGCATTGCCATCAATAACGCTTGGAAAGTCACACCCCATTGGACCCATCTCATTTTTCCAGAAGATTTTCCAATTGATCGGCGACCACAATCACCCCTTAAGACTCATCAGCAATGGGTTACTGCCGATGAGTTTGTACCTCACCAAAATAAATTTGGGGGATTTATCTACGCTGGAGGGACGATGTCTTTCACAGCCGGCTACTGGGCACTTGGGGCATTAAAACCAGACATCATTGCCTATCTTGGCTGCGACATGGTGTATTCAGCTGAGATCGGCAAGTCGAGCCATTTTTATGGACATGGAACGGCCGACCCATTGAGAGATGACATGACGCTTCAGTCATTGGAGGCCAAATCCAATCGATTGATGGCCATTGCGAACATGCAAAATTGTGCCATTTTGAACTTGTCCTCATTGCCTGAATCGAGACTGACATTTCCAAGAAAAACGTTTGCAGACATTCAGCAGCTAGCGAGTCATGAGGAAATGATCGTTCATCAAAACCATCTGTTTGATACTCAAAAAATAAACAAGGCACTTTCAGCAGAAACAGAATTGGGTTATCTCGTTAAGTCTGGTCGCTATTGGGAAAACATGAATCACTTTGATCCAGAACAACTTCGCAAAATAGACGCCATCTGGAATGATTCTGGCAGTCAAAACAGCAGCGCCCTTGTTTTGCAAAACTAAAACTATCTGAATCCCACTCGGTCTAGCATTTGCTGAACCTTAATTTGATTCATGCCAACAGCGCTGGCTGGCAACACTTCACTTTTGAAGACACCGCCAGACATGGCCTTCAATGCCGGGTTGTCAAAGCTCATGCCCTTGGCAGCAGGCCATTCGTTGTTGCCATTGGCAAAATGATTTTGCGCTGAAGCAGAGGCCAAGTATTCTAAAAACTTCAAAGCGTTAGTTTGATTTTTTGAATTTTTAGCCACAGCGCCGCCCGCAATGTTCAAGTGGGTTCCCCAACTGGCTTGATTGGGAAATACAACGCTGACTTTTTCAACCAACGCTTTATCGACTGGATTGGAAGATCGCATGAGGCGCGCCAAATAATAAGTGTTGGTAACCGCTACAGCACATTCACCAGAGGCCACACCTTTAATTTGATCGGTGTCACCACCAGCAGGATTTCTGGCTAAATTATTCACCAGACCTTTCAACCAAAGTTCTGTTTGTTGAGGACCAATGTGCTCAGTCATAGCGCCAAACAAGCTAAGGTTATAGGGATGCGAGCCAGAACGAATGCACAACTTGCCCTTTAACTTTGGATCTGCCAATTTTTCATACGTGTCAACATCTGATTTTTGAATTTTGAGCTTGTCGTAAACAATGACTCTGGCACGTGTAGACAATCCAAACCAAGGTATGCCGCCGTTGTCCGCGCGTTTGCCTCGCAGATTGTCGGGAATAGCCTCTTCAAGCAGTTTTGATTTGACGGGCAGAAACAAATTCTCTACTTCGGCTCGCCACAACCTGGCTGCATCGACCAACAAGATGACATCGGCTGGAGAAGATGTGCCCTCCGCTTTCAACCTTGTCAAAATTCCGGCGTCATCTGAATCGATGCGGTTGATCTTGATACCCGTGCTTTTGGTGAAATCTGAATAAAGGACTTCATCGGTTGGGTAATGGCGCGCGGAGTAGATGTTGATAAAGGCCCCATCGGCCGGTTGGGCAAATGCCAATGGTGGCGCAATGCAGGCTGCTGCCAGAATACACAGCACCACATTATTGAATAATTTAGAATTCATTTTTTCTTGTTTGTTTAGCAGAATAGAAGGATTCTACATCAAACAAGAATGATTCGCATTTGCATATACGGCCAAAACAAGGAACCTCAAACTGCTTTTGTGAGATTTATCGCTCAAAGGTCACTACATGATCAACCTCAGCGCGAATTCCAATCCATTCGCCAATTGTGTGATCGTGGTGACTTGGCACATGAGCCATGACAGTTTCGCCTGTGCGCAATCGCAAGGTGTACAAAAACTCTGAGCCTCGGAATGACTTTCTCAAAATTTCAGCTTTCACCAATGCTTCGTCGTCGTGAACAATGTCATCCGCGCGCAGCAAGACATCACATTCTTTGGCGCCCTGATCCTCAGGTTGCAATTCTTCGTTCGGATCAGTTAATTCACCCAAAACTGTTTGGACGTGAAGGTGTCCATTGCTTTGTGAACGAACGCCTGGAATGAAAACGCCATGCCCAATGAACTCAGCTACGAACCTTGACGCAGGACGGTGGTAAAGGTGATAGGCATCGGCCCATTGGTGTAGGTGGCCTTCTTGAATGACACCAATGACATCACCAATGGCAAAAGCCTCCATTTGGTCATGCGTGACAAACAGCGCTGTGGCCTTGGCGGCCTTTAAAATAGTGCGAATTTCTAAAGCCAATCGCTCGCGCAAATCAACATCAAGGTTGGAAAAAGGCTCATCCAAAAGCAGCAAGTCGGGTTTGGGGGCCAATGCCCTGGCCAGAGCCACACGTTGCTGCTGCCCGCCTGAGAGTTCATGCGGGAATCGATCTTTTTCAGCCTCTAAGCCTACCAATTGAAGCACCTCTGCAATGCGTTGGGTTTTACTTAAAGCAGTTTGTCCGTGAAGGCCAAATGCAATGTTGCCAGCCACCGACAGGTGCGGAAAAAGTGCGTAATCTTGAAATACCATGCCCATGCGCCGTTTTTCTGGTGGTGCCATCAAACCAGGCTGACTAACCACCCGATCGGACAACTGAACGGTGCCAGCTGCCACAGGCTCTAAGCCCGCAATGGCTCTGAGCAAACTGGTTTTGCCGCAGCCTGAGGGGCCGATAAGCACCCCAATTTGGCCCGCCTGCAACTGCAAAGACACACCATTCACCGCGGGCTTGGCGTGACCGGGGTAACAAACATCGACATGGGAGACTGTGAGAAACATGCCCTCAATTGTAAGGACTGAATAATGCCCTCTGTTTTAAAGATAGATGGGGCTTCTACAATGCGTAAAGTTAATGCGGGCAGTTATGCCCTTCCCCCTTTCAATCTCAATTCAATTTTCTAACTGATGCATGCTTTCCGAATCCGTTCGGTTGTTTTTATATTCACAGCCCTTTTGATCAGTTTGCCCATCTTGGCTTTGATCAGTTCATGGCTTGAATGGAATGCCTTGTCTGCTCAGGTTTTAGGGGAGTTGGCTCAAACTGTTCTCCCTGATTATTTGCTCACAACGCTGCTGTTGTGTTCAGGCGTTGCTGTGGGGGTCACGGTGTTGGGCTTGAGCACGGCTGCGGCTGTCACTCTGTTTAAGTTTCCTGGCCACTCATTTTTTGAATGGGCTCTCTTGTTGCCCATGGCCATGCCCGCTTACGTGGTGGCTTATGCCTACACCGACTTTTTCCAGTTCAGCGGTTTGCTTCAAACTTTCATTCGTTCGACATGGTCTTTAGAGGGCCGCGTTTTTCCCGAGATCAGAAGCCTAGGTGGTGCCATCTTTGTGTTCTCTCTCACGCTTTATCCTTATGTCTATTTATTGGCAAGAACTGCATTGAGCGAACGTGCATCTCATCTCATGGAAGCCGCTCGCTTGCTTGGCGCTCCACTTTTCAGACGCATTTCCGAAGTCGCCTTGCCCTTGGCCAGGCCTGCCGTTGCGGCTGGTGTAGCACTGGCGCTCATGGAAACACTAGCTGACTTTGGTGTGTCCAGTTATTTTGGCATTCAAACTTTCACAGCGGGTGTTTACAAAGCTTGGCTCATCATGGACAACCGCATTGCCGCCGCGCAGTTGGCCACACTTTTATTGGGCTTAGTGCTCATTTTGCTGCAGCTCGAAAAGCAAGCTCAAGCACGAATGCGATTTACCTCCAGCAACACCAACGCTGCACACTCTCGGGAAGCACAAGCTGCCCAACTCAGCCAAGCTTCAGGCCTGGCTCTGACCACTTGGTGTGGCTTGCTGGTTTTTTTGGGGTTTGTGTTGCCCATCCTGCTCATGCTCAAACCCTTGCTCATGTCAGACACAATCATTCCATGGCAACGGTTTTTGGAATGGTCTTACAACAGCCTGCGGTTAGGCGGCATCACGGCGCTACTGGCCGTTGGCTTTTCAATGCTCATTGCATTCAGTTTGCGCAATAAGGCAGACTTTTTTGCACGCTTTATTTCTCAATTAGT
>CANNNB010000085.1 GCA_947505995.1 Comamonadaceae bacterium | reverse complement strand
CCAAGTGGCCTTTTTTCTTCATCTCTTCAATGAAGGCCATAGGGCCGCGCTTGCCGTCTTCTTCTGGTTTAAAGGCTGCATCAGGACGTGTGTTTTTCAACATAGCCAAGTAATGCAGTGGAATGTCGGGGCGACTCCAGGCGTCGGGTGCGGGCGACAAATCGTCGGTGTTGGTTTCACCAGGTACTTTAAACACCGAGACGGTAATTTTTTTTGCCACTTCAGGGCGCGAAGTGAACCACTCAGCATTGGCCCAGCTTTGAATGACAGCCGATGCGTTGGCATTGCCAGCCTTTGATTTTTCGGCAACATCATGAAAGAAGTCAAACATCAGCAATGTTTTTTTCAAACCTTCAGCAGCCACAGCGGACACTTCTGGGTGGTCGAGCAAGTCAATCAAGGGTTTGACGTTGTAACCACCAACCATCGTGCCCAACAATTCAGTGGCTTTGGCCTTGTTCACCAATGCAACAGACAAGTCGCCATGAGCAACTGCAGACAAGAACGAGGCCTTGACTTTGGCTGCATCGTCAACGCCAGGAGGCACACGGTGTGTGAGCAGGTCTAACAAAAAGGCCTCTTCACCTTGTGGTGGATTTTTGATGAGTTCAATTAACTCAGCGGTCTGTTTGGCATCCAAAGGCAGCGGGGGAATGCCCAGCGCTGCACGTTCAGCGGTATGTTCACGATAAGCTTGCAACATAGTTTTCTCCTGTCTTACGAAATAAATTTACAAATTAACTTTTCAAACTTCACAGCTCAGCGCTTGATGGTTGAGACAATATCACTCACATCAATCAATGCTGGCGGTGGGTTGACCTTCATGTCATTGGCAACGGCCACCTGGTCGGGGTGAGCACATTCATCGGCCAATCGACGACCATTTTTTTGATCCATGAGCATGGACTTGTTGGAAAGCTGCAACCAAACAGTCCCCGCCTTTTCATCTTCCAAGCGAATAGCACCTGTGGTCGTGGCGATGGGCCGCATTCGGTATTTGTAGCCCTTGCCTTGCAAATTGAAGTAACCAGGTGCGTTGGCATCGGCGGTCATGAGAACTGAGGTGCCTAGTTCACAAGGCAATTGCCCAACATGAACGCGTTCAGCAATACTGAGTTCTTGCGGCGCTAACGCGTGCTCAACGAGCGTAGCCTTGCTCCTAATCGACTCGCTGTTCTTCACTGCTTTACTGGCTGTCGGATGGGCCTCAGACTTGGCCTTACCATCTTTCTTGTTAGCCACTTGGGCTGCGCTAGGTGCTTGCGCAAAGGCCAAGTGGCTGGCCAACGCGAAGTTCAAAATGAACAGGACAATCAGCTTCAATTTGCGCATGTCGGCTCTCCAAAATAGGCTTGAACTGAGTCTGGTAAATGCCTGCCTGTTTGGTAAGCGCGCTCGAGCACTTGCCAAAAAAATCTGTAACTTGCGCGGTCATGCAATTGACCGCCAAAACTCACAGGTGCCCAAGCTGCTCTGCTTGCAACATCAATTAACTCAGCAGCTTGTTCAATTTCATGGGCACTGGGCGCCAAGGCCTCGACCACGGGCCTGATTTGGCTCGGGTGGATGCTCCACATGCGTGTGTAACCCAACTCTCGCGAAGCTTTGGTAGCCGCCACTTTAATGGCCTCCAAATCACTGAACTCGGTCACGACACAATGAGACGGAACTTTGCCATGCGCATGACAAGCACTGGCTATTTCTAACTTGGCCCGCAAAACCAAAGGGTGCGAGAATTGTCCCAACACACCCATACCGCTGGAGGGAATGGCACCGCCATGGGCAGACACAAAATCCATCAGACCAAAACTCAGGGATTGGACCCGAGGGTGTGCGGCAATTGCAAAAGCACGGTGTACTGCAGCAGGTGATTCGATCAAGACGTGCAAGGGCATGTCAACAGCACCCGCTTGATTCAAGGCTTGCGACGCTGATTCAACATCGGCCAGCGACTCAACCTTGGGCACCATCACATGTCGCAATTTGGCATACGCAGAACCGACAATGAGGTTCACATCACTCAAAAATGATGGATGGTCGACGGGGTGAACACGCACAGCAACCCTGGCTTCAGGGGCCGAATTCAGAGCAATTTCTTTGACCAAATGAGCGTGCTCTATTTCGCCGCCCACCGGTGCACCATCCTCACAGTCCAATGTCACATCAAAAACGCAGGCGCCAAACTCCTGAGTCAATTCTGCTTGGAGCTGCAAGCTTTTGCGCATCCGCACTTCGACACCACTGTAATGATCACAGACAGGCAACACGTTGCCTGCAGCTTGTGAACCCAACAGAATGTCGCGCGGATGCTTCACAACAATGCAATTCGATTAGAGCAAGTGAGCCACGCCGGCTTGCTCGTCTGTCAACTCTTTCAAAGTTTTGTCTATGCAAGTTTGGCTGAAGGCATCAATTTCCAAACCTTCGACCACTTGGTATTCGCCATTGACACATGTGACGGGGAAACCAAACATGACATCCTTGGGAATTCCGTACCAGCCTTGTGAAGGAATGCCCATGGTGACCCAATGACCGTCAGTGCCCAAAGCCCAATCACGCATGTGGTCGATGGCCGCATTGGCAGCAGAAGCTGCAGAAGACAAACCACGTGCTTCAATGATGGCAGCACCGCGCTTGCCCACTGTGGGCAAGAACACATTGGCGTTCCACTCTTGGTCGTTGATCATGGCCTTCACAGACTCGCCGTTGATGGTGGCAAAACGGTAGTCAGCGTACATGGTGGGTGAATGGTTGCCCCAAACGCACAGTTTTTGAATGTCAGCAACAGCTTTGCCAGTTTTAGCAGCAATTTGTGACGCAGCACGGTTGTGGTCCAACCGCAGCATGGCCGTGAAATTGCCAGGCTTGAGATCAGGCGCGCTCTTCATGGCAATGTAGGCGTTGGTGTTGGCGGGGTTACCGACCACCAATACTTTGACATTGCGAGAAGCCACGGCGTTCAAGGCCTTGCCTTGAGCTGTGAAGATGGCGCCGTTGATGGCCAGCAACTCGGCGCGCTCCATGCCAGGGCCGCGAGGACGGGAACCTACCAACAAAGCGTAGTCGGTGTCTTTAAAAGCTGTCATTGGATCGGAGTGAGCCTCCATGCCAGCCAACAATGGGAAGGCGCAATCGTCCAACTCCATCATGACGCCCTTCAAAGCTTTTTGGGCTTTTTCGTCGGGGATTTCAAGCAATTGCAAAATCACGGGCTGATCATTACCCAACATTTCGCCGGAAGCGATGCGGAACAACAGTGCGTATCCAATTTGACCTGCGGCTCCTGTGACGGCGACGCGAACGGGCTTTTTGCTCATGGTGTGAACTCCAGATGGTGATAAAAAAACGGACTAAGCCGACCACATCCCGACATTCACTGCCGACCGGGTCATCTGGACGTTCCAGATGGGTACGCAAAAAAATGCGCACGGGCAAACAGCTTTCGAGTTTACTCGCGAAAACCCTGCAAAGTCAATTTGTCTTATGTCTTATATAAGATATCATTGCGCCACCTTAGGAGCCAGCCCCTTGCGAGGGCCAATGACATGACATCTCAAGTTTTTCCTGTAGAGGCCGCCGGATTGACAGACCCCACGGCGTCTGCGCCAGCATTCAGCCCGCTTTATCAGCAAATTAAGGGGCTGATCCTTCAAGGCCTTCAATCAGGAGAGTGGAAACCTGGCGAAGGCATTCCCAGCGAAATGGAATTGGCGGCACGTTACAGGGTCAGCCAAGGCACTGTTCGAAAGGCCATCGATGAATTGGCCAGCAACAACTTGCTCATTCGAAGACAAGGCAAAGGCACTTTTGTGGCAACCCATGCCGAACAACAGGTTCAATACCGCTTTTTGAAGTTAATGCCTGACTTGGGTAATCGCAAAAGCGAAGGACCGGCTCAAAGAACAATCATCGATTGCAAGCGGCTTCGTGCCAATGCAGAGATCGGCCGTGCATTGGCTCTGCGCACTGGCGATGCAGTGCTCCAAGTGCGCCGCGTGCTCTCGTTTGCGGGTGCACCCACGATTCTTGAAGACCTTTGGCTTCCGGGGACGCCCTTCAAAGGTCTCACGGCAGAACGCCTGAGCGAGTACGATGGCCCCATGTATGCACTTTTCGAAACAGAATTTGGGCTTCGAATGGTTCGGGCAGAGGAAAAAATCAAAGCAGTGGTGCCTGACGCCACCCAATGTAAATTGCTTGAGATCAAATCTCACACCCCTTTATTGAGTGTGGAGCGAACTGCCTACACCTACAACGACACGCCCATGGAGTTGCGCAGAGGCTTTTACGTCACAGACACGCACCACTATCAAAATATTTTAAATTGACGCTTTGGCGACAGTTTGGAATCTGAATCAGATTGTTTTTTCATTTGTTACTGAAATTCTCATGTCAGTTTGTTGCGTTGCAATAGAATTCGCGCAAGTTGCAGTCAAATTGACTTTAATTGACCATATAGGAATTAAAAAATGACCGAAACCGCCCGTAAGAGGCCTGAATTTCGCAATATCAATGCCCTCAGCGATTTGCCCAGCTACCGACTGCCTGCAGCAGGTTGGGTGTCCATCCTGCACCGTGTGAGTGGCGCCTTGATGTTCTTGTTAATGCCTTTCATCATTTGGATGTTTGATTCTTCCATTACTTCAGAAATTTCATTTGCCAAGTTTGCAGCCGCCTTCAATGTGGGCATTGGATTCATTCCAGGTTGGTTCATGAAACTGGTCGCACTGGCCATTATTTGGGCTTATTTGCACCATTTCATAGCGGGCATTCGCCACCTCTACATGGATACATTCCACGCGGTCACCAAAGAATTTGGCAAGTCATCGGCTGTTGCCACCTTGGTTTTGAGCTTGGGGCTCACCGTCGTCCTGGCCGCCAAATTGTTTGGCCTTTACTAATTAGGAACAGATCAAATGTCAGTTAATTACGGTTCCAAACGCGTCACAACAGGCGCTCACTATGGCCTTCGCGACTGGTTGGCCCAACGCATCACAGCCGCATTGATGGCCGTCTTCACCTTGTTGGTGTTGGTCCAAGTCATTTTCACCAGCGGCCCTATTGGCTACGAAGTCTGGGCTGGTATTTTTGCAGCGCAGTGGATGAAGTTTTTGACCTTCGTCACCATCCTGTCTTTGCTTTATCACGCATGGATTGGCATTCGCGATATTTGGATGGACTACATCAAGCCCTTGGGTTTGCGTCTTTTCTTACATGTTGCCTCCTTGATTTGGCTCATCGGCTGCGCTGGCTGGGCTGTCCAGGCTTTGTGGCGTCTTTGAATTCGTTCTTGACTGATCGAAAACTCACAGGCACTGAAGCATCACCCCTCTAACCAGATTTCATACACCATGACTTACACCAAAGATAAGATCGCCACGCGCAAATTTGACGTTGTGATCGTCGGTGCCGGCGGCTCCGGTATGCGCGCTGCCTTGCAACTTTCTCGCGCTGGTTTGAACGTTGCAGTTCTCTCCAAAGTATTCCCCACTCGTTCGCACACTGTGGCGGCTCAGGGCGGTATTGGTGCCTCGTTGGGCAACATGTCCGATGACAACTGGCACTACCACTTCTACGACACCATCAAGGGCTCCGACTGGCTTGGCGACCAAGACGCCATTGAGTACATGTGCCGCGAAGCTCCTAAAGTCGTATATGACTTGGAGCATATGGGTATGCCCTTTGACCGCAACCCAGATGGCACCATTTACCAACGTCCGTTTGGCGGACACACCGCCAACTATGGCGAGAAGCCGGTTCAACGTGCTTGCGCTGCAGCTGACCGGACCGGTCATGCCATGTTGCACACTCTTTATCAACAAAACATCAAAGCCAAAACCAGCTTTTTCGTAGAGTGGATGGCTCTCGACCTGATTCGTGACTCAGAGGGCGATGTGGTCGGTGTCACTTCGCTTGAAATGGAAACAGGCGATTTGCATATCTTGCACGCCAAGACGGTGTTGCTGGCGACTGGCGGCGCAGGCCGAATCTTTGCAGCGTCTACCAATGCCTTCATCAATACTGGCGACGGCTTGGGCATGGCAGCACGCGCTGGCATTCCTTTGGAGGACATGGAATTCTGGCAATTCCACCCCACTGGTGTAGCCGGTGCAGGCGTGTTGCTCACCGAAGGCTGCCGAGGCGAAGGCGCCATTTTGCTTAACAGCAATGGCGAGCGTTTCATGGAACGTTATGCACCCACGTTGAAAGACTTGGCCCCTCGCGACTTCGTCTCGCGCGCCATGGACCAAGAAATCAAAGAAGGCCGTGGCTGTGGACCCAACAAAGACTATGTGATGTTGAAGTTGGACCACTTGGGCTCAGAAACCATTCACAAACGTTTGCCATCTGTGTACGAAATTGGCGTCAACTTTGCCAACGTCGATATCACCAAAGAGCCCATCCCCGTGGTGCCAACCATTCACTATCAAATGGGCGGTATTCCAACCAACATTCATGGCCAAGTCGTCATTCAATCCGCCAGCAGCCACAACGCAGTGGTTAACGGTTTGTACGCAGTGGGTGAATGTTCTTGCGTGAGTGTTCACGGTGCCAACCGTTTGGGCACCAACTCTTTGCTGGACTTGCTGGTGTTCGGCCGCGCTGCCGGCAATCACATTGTTGATTTCGCCAGCAAAACCAAATCTCACAAAGACTTGCCCAAAGATGCAGCCGACTTCACATTGGCGCGCCTGAATCGACTCGAAGGCCGCAAGGGCGAGTACTCTCAAGATGTGGCCAACGACATGCGTGCCACCATGCAAATTCACGCTGCCGTGTTCCGTACACAAGCCACCATGGACGAAGGTGTTGTGAAAATTGCTGAAATTCGCCAACGCGTCAATGCGATCGCTTTGACAGACACCTCCAAAGTGTTCAACACAGCACGCATTGAAGCCTTAGAAGTTGAGAACTTGATCGAGTGCGCTCAAGCCACCATGGTGTCGGCTGCAGCCCGTAAAGAATGCCGCGGCGCGCACACCGTGAGCGATTACGAACGTCCTGCAGACGACCCCACTGCACCCTTGGGTCGTGACGATGCCAACTGGATGAAACACACCTTGTGGCACAGCGACACCAACAGCCTGACCTACAAACCCGTTAACTTGAAGCCCCTGACTGTGGACTCTGTGCCACCCAAAGTCCGCACGTTCTAAATTCCTGAAGGTTGAAACATGACTAAACGTACTTTTGAAATCTACCGCTACGATCCAGACAAGGATGCCAAGCCTTACATGCAAAGCATTGAGGTAGAACTGGATGGCCATGAGCGCATGTTGCTTGATGCACTCATGAAATTGAAAAAAGTGGATCCCACTTTGACATTCCGCCGCTCATGCCGTGAAGGTGTTTGTGGCTCTGATGCCATGAACATCAATGGCAAGAATGGCTTGGCTTGCCTGACCAACATGCTCACCTTGCCAGGCAAAATTGTTTTGAAGCCACTACCCGGCCTACCTGTTGTGCGTGACTTGATTGTCGACATGACGCAGTTTTTTAAACAATACAACTCGATCAAGCCCTACTTGATCAACGACACCATTCCGCCCGAAAAAGAGCGTCTGCAAAGCCCTGAAGAGCGTGAAGAATTGGATGGTTTGTACGAGTGCATTTTGTGCGCCAGTTGCTCAACCAGCTGCCCTAGCTTCTGGTGGAATCCGGACAAGTTTGTCGGCCCTGCAGGCCTACTCCAAGCCTACCGATTCATCGCTGACAGCCGCGACCATGGCACAGCCGAGCGTTTAGACAATTTGGAAGACCCCTATCGCTTGTTTCGATGCCATACCATCATGAACTGTGTTGACGTGTGCCCTAAGAACCTCAACCCGACCAAAGCGATTGGCAAGATCAAAGAGATGATGGTGCGCCGCGCCGTCTAGCCCAAGCTCATGCAAAGAGGCCAGCACGATGGGAGATGAATTGCTTGATGGGTTAGATCGCCACACCCTATTGGGTGAGCGTGCTCTTAGCAAACTGCGTTGGCGTTGCCGACGCGGCTTGCTGGAAAACGATCTTTTCATTGAGCGGTTTTTCAATCGTTACGCACCTCAAATGACTGTGGGGCAAGCCCGAGGTCTGTATGTTTTGATGGACTTGTCTGACAACGATCTGATGGATTTGTTGATGAAGCGTAAGCCGCTCGGAGCAGACATTGAATCTGAAGAAGTTTGTGAAGTGCTTAGCCTGCTCATGGCATGATTTAGACCGCCCAAAGAACGCTCGCCACTTAATTTGAATTAACCGAAATTGACCGATTAACAGAGGAAATAAAATCATGAAACTTGCCGACAACAAAGCAACCCTGTCGTTCACAAACGGCGCACCCAGCATTGAAATGCCGATCTACAGCGGCAATATTGGTCCCGATGTGATCGATATTCGCAAGTTGTACGGACAAAGCGGCATGTTCACTTATGACCCAGGTTTCTTATCTACTGCTTCTTGCCAATCTGCTATTACCTTCATTGATGGCGACAAAGGTGAGTTGCTCTATCGCGGTTATCCCATTGAGCAATTGGCCAACCACGGCGACTTTTTGGATACCTGCTACCTGCTGCTCAAAGGGGATCTGCCAGATACCAAACAAAGCGCAGACTTTCACAAGTTGGTGAACAACCACACCATGGTGAATGAGCAAATGCAATTCTTCTTGCGTGGCTTCCGCCGTGATGCGCACCCAATGGCCGTCTTGACCGGCTTAGTGGGCGCTCTGTCTGCTTTCTATCACGACAGCACCGACATCACCAATCCTGAGCACCGCGAAATTTCGGCCATTCGCTTGATTGCTAAATTACCAACCTTGGTAGCCATGTCCTACAAATACGGCATCGGCCAGCCCTTCATGTACCCCCAAAATAGCCTGTCCTACTCACGCAATTTCTTGCGCATGACGTTTGGTGTGCCGTGTGAAGACTACGTTGTGAACCCGGTCCTCGAGCGCGCCCTAGATCGCAT
>CANNNB010000084.1 GCA_947505995.1 Comamonadaceae bacterium | reverse complement strand
TTCGATATATTCCTTCGCTCCAGTATGCGTCTGTAAGGTTGGACTGCTCCGTAGTAGCTTTGACAAGTCCCAGTACCCCTTTTACCCACAATGTTGCGAATCACCAGATACTCTTTACCACTTTCCTTCTCGACTTCAACTCGAATGTCTGAAATTTTGCAGTTCCTTAATTCACCAACACGCATACCAGTGTTAGTTGCAATCATTACGTAGTCATAAAGTTCCATCGCATGTTGGAACTGCAATTTATCTATCTTCTTCAAATAGTTTGCATGAGCGGCAATTGATCTGTGTAAGCGTCTGTATTCTGATGGATTAAACCAAGGACGGGACATTTCATTCTTCTTGGTGTTGTATTCATCTTTGAACACTGGTAGTTGTTTGATATACCCCTGACGAAATGCTTCATTCAAAACAGTTCGAACTGCATTTTTATATTGATGCAAAGTACCTCTTGTAATCTTTGGGTACTTCTCAACCATCTTGTCTTTGAATCTTTGCCAAGCAGTGTTGTCGATTGAACTCACTGACATTTTCTTAAAGTAAGGGGTCACCCTCGTCTTTAAAATGCTTTGAATACCTTCAAGAGTTTTTGCACTTCTCAAACCACGTTCAACCAATGAGTTGTAGTGTTTGATTGCTAGCTTTTCAACTGCATCAAATTGATACTTAGGAGAAGAAATTTCACCGCTAGCAATTTCAGTTTGCTTCTTGAAAAACCAATCTTTAGCAAATGCTTTGGCAGCTCCCAAATCTGACTGCTTGGAAGTTTTACGGAGGTACTTACCTTTGTAGTGAAACCCAACCCACCAGTACGGACTACCCTCACGCATAAAGACATGAACTTTGCCGTCAAGAATTGTGCAAGCAGGAAGTGAATGTTTAGTAGTCATTTGATTCGCATTTTTTGCAATCAGATCCTACTTTATTTTGTGCAGTTTGTGTAGTCTTTGTGTAGCTACACAAAATCGATTAAAACCTAGCATTTATGCGGCTTGCGGACGAATTCAATCGCATTTCGAGTCAGGTACATTCGACCACTCTGCCACTTCTCCTGCATTCACCATTGCGGCTGGTCACTGCCGCAAATTCTATCAGCGCTCTAACTTCACATAATTAAGCGCGCAATTCTGTAATGCCACCCATGTAAGACCGCAACACCTCAGGCACCGTCACAGAACCATCAGCATTCTGATAATTCTCAAGCACTGCCACCAAAGCACGCCCCACTGCCAAACCAGAACCATTCAAAGTGTGCACCAATTCATTCTTGCCTTGCGAATTTTTAAAACGCGCTTGCAAACGACGTGCTTGAAATGCCTCGCAGTTAGAACAAGAACTGATCTCACGATAGGTCGCTTGCGCAGGCACCCACACTTCCAAATCATAAGTTTTGGTAGCACCAAAACCCATATCACCCGAGCACAGCAACATCACACGGTAAGGCAAACCCAGTTTCTGCAAAATAGCTTCTGCATGCCCCGTCATTTCCTCAAGTGCTTCATAGCTTTTTTCTGGGTGAACAATTTGCACCATCTCAACTTTGTCAAACTGGTGTTGACGAATGAGGCCACGTGTGTCACGCCCTGCACTGCCAGCTTCAGAGCGGAAGCACGGTGTGTGAGCGGTGAGCTTCATGGGCAAATCGGACTCTGCCAAAATTTCATCACGTACCACATTGGTCAGAGTCACTTCTGATGTGGGAATCAAATACAGCGCCTGGCTTTCTGCCCCCTCTTCCGATTCTTGCCCACCCTTTTTGGCAGCAAACAAATCACCTTCAAATTTGGGCAACTGTCCGGTGCCTCGCAAAGTATCTGCATTGACAATATAAGGCGTATAGCACTCTGTGTAGCCGTGTTGCTGTGTTTGAGTGTCCAACATGAACTGCGCCAGTGCGCGGTGCATGCGCGCAATTTGGCCGCGCATGAACGTAAATCTTGCACCTGACAACTTGATACCAATGTCAAAGTCGAGGCCAAGCTTTTCACCAATGTCCACGTGGTCGCGCACTTCAAAGTCAAATGTCTTGGGGCCGTTGCCATCAACGCTCCACTTGCGTACTTCCACGTTGCCGTGTTCATCGGCACCGACTGGCACGCTTTCGTGAGGCAAGTTGGGCACTGCCAAAAGCATATCTTGTATTTCAGCTTGTAAAGCATCTAAACGCAACGCAGATGAGTCAAGTTCTGTTTTGATGCTTGCCACATCGGCCATCACTTGGTCAGTGCTTTCACCTTTTGCTTTCAACATGCCAATTTGCTTGGACAAGCTGTTGCGTTGACTTTGCAATTCTTCGGTGCGTGTTTGCAATGTTTTGCGTTCTGTCTCTAGAGCGCGAAAGTTTTCTACGTTCAAGAAAGCTTGTGGGCTTTTACGGGTCTCTAAACGCGCTACAGCGGCGTCTAGGTCTTTGCGGAGCAAAAGAATATCTAGCATGTTGATATCAAGTTAGGTGGTCAACAAGTCAATGGCCATCGTTTAATTTGAGGCCCTTGGGCAAGGGGAATTTGATGGTTTCAGTCACACCGTCCAATTTGCGAATAGACGTAGCGCCCAAGGCTCGCAAGCGGGTAATAACGTCTTGAACCAGCACTTCAGGGGCGGAAGCACCTGCAGTTAAGCCCACACGATGTTTACCCTCAAACCATTCATTTTTAAGTTCGTCGGCACTGTCAATCATGTAACTGTCTGCGCCCAATCGACTGCCCAATTCACGCAAGCGATTGCTGTTGGAGCTGGTGGGACTGCCCACCACCACCAGCACATCGACTTGGGGGCTCATGAGTTTGACGGCATCTTGACGGTTTTGAGTGGCGTAGCAAATATCTTGTTGCTTGGGCTCACGCACACTGGGAAAGCGCTTCTTCACTGCCAATAAAATTTCTGCAGCATCGTCCACACTCAAAGTAGTTTGCGTGACGACAGCCAACAGTTCTGTCTGCTTGGGTTGAACCTTAAGCACATCGTCAGAGTCTTCTACCAAATGAATGCCATCTGGCAATTGGCCCATCGTGCCCTCTACTTCTGGGTGGCCTTTGTGCCCAATCATGATGAACTCATAGCCTTCTTTGTGCAGCTTGGCCACCTCCACATGCACCTTGGTCACCAAAGGGCAGGTGGCATCAAAGATTGTGAAGCCACGCGCTTCTGCTTCGGCTTGTACAGCTTTGCTCACACCGTGCGCGCTGAACACCAAGGTAGCGCCTGGCGGGACATCACTTAATTCTTCAATGAAGATGGCACCCTTGGTTTTAAGATCATTCACCACGTAGGTGTTGTGCACAATTTCATGGCGCACATAAATTGGCCTGCCGAATTTGGCAATGGCCGCTTCCACAATATCGATGGCACGGTCGACGCCAGCACAAAAGCCGCGCGGTTCGGCCAACAAAATTTCTTGTACGCCCATATTTGCTTTCATCTGCTTGAAGTGGATTTATAAAATACCGATAACATGAACTTCAAACGTGACGGGATGACCCGCTAAGGGATGATTGAAGTCAAACAAAACTGCACCATCATCGGCCATTTGTATCACAGCGCCCGCATAGGTGCCATGGCCATCGGGCGTGGGAAATTGCACCACATCACCCGGCACGTAATGTTCTTGAGATGCGCCCAGTTGGGCCAGCAATTTGCGCGCTACCCATTGCTGCATGTCGGGGTTGCGATCGCCAAAGGCCACACCCGGGGCTAATTCGAAAGTGGTGCGAACGCCCTCCTCTAAGCCCATGAGACTGGCCTCCATGCCCGGTGACAACTCACCTGACCCCAACGACAAGGTGGCAGGCTTGTCTTCAAACGTGTTGATGAGCGTGCCCTGTGGTCCGGCCAATCGGTAATGCAGCGTTAGAAATGATCCTGCTTGGACTGTGGTCATAAAACTTAAATTGGTAATGGGCAAGCAATGCGCATAAAGCGCAATTCAATGCAGGCTAATGAAAATCAAAACCGTGCCATGGATGGGGCATTGGGTTCAGACTCCAAGAGTCGAATGCGCCATTGTAAAAAGCTTCTGCGGCTTTAACCCCAAAAAGCCTCAATCTGAGGCATTTATCTGAACAGAAAGTCCATGAACTTCCAAGAATTACCCCCAGACACCCGTCCCCGAGAAAAAATACTCGCCCGCGGGCCCAGCGCTTTAAGCGATACCGAGCTTTTGGCCCTGCTGCTCAGAACGGGGGTAGCTGGCCGCAATGTGCTGCAATTGGCGCAAGACATGCTCGTGGCCAGTGGGGGTCTGGCCAATTTACTCCTCACTCCACCGTCACAGCAAAATGCCATCAAAGGCCTAGGGCCCGCCAAACAATCCGAGCTATTGGCCGTCATGGAGCTGGCCAAGCGTGCCATGGCTCAGCAACTCAGCACCCGGGAGGTGATGCAAAGCGCCAGCAGCGTTCAGCTTTATTTACAACTCCATTTGGCGCACAAAGCACACGAGGTGTTTGCCATGCTGTTCCTTGACTCCCAACACAAGCTGTTGTGCATGGAAACTTTGTTTCGGGGCACTCTTAGCCAAACCAGTGTGTACCCTCGTGAGGTGGTGCTTCGGGCGCTTCATCATCACAGCGCTGCCGTGGTGTTAGCGCATAACCATCCCAGTGGCTCGGTGCATCCCAGCCCAGCCGATTTGCATCTTACGCACAGTTTAAAGTCTGCCTTGGCCATGGTGGACGTAAGGGTGCTAGACCATGTCATCGTGGGCCCAGGCCAGGCTTTTTCGATGGCTGAGCAAGGCGTTTTATAGGGCAGCGGTTAAAACTCACAAAGCTTGTGGCAACATGGGACGGTGAAATTCCAATCCCTTCAAGATCTCAAGCAGGTTCAAAAGCAAATTGCGGCAGCTCAAGCCAAAGCAGCTGCTGAGGAAGCAGCACGCGCAGCTGCCATTCGCAAAGCCGAGGCCGATCAAAATCTGTTTGTGCGCGCTATTGGCAAGGTGGCGCCACTGCCAATTCACAACAAAGCGCACCTTCCTAGCAAGCCGCGGGAACCCATCGCCACTCAATTGAAAAAAGACGAAGCCAAAGTCATTCAAGATTCCTTGAGTGACGACTTTGATGTCAGTACTTTGCTACATACCGACGATGCGCTGAGCTTTCGTCGCCCCAGTGTGGGTACCGAAGTCACGCGTAAGTTGCGCAAAGGCGATTGGGCCATTCAACGTGAGATTGATTTGCACGGTATGCGCAGCGATGAAGCTCGCTTGGCTTTAAGCAACTTCATTCGCGATGCACACAAGCACGGCATTCGATGTGTGCGGGTGGTGCACGGCAAGGGTTTGGGCTCGCCAGGAAAAACACCGGTGCTCAAATCTAAAGTACACAGTTGGCTGGTTCAAAAAAATCAAGTGATGGCTTTTGTTCAAGCCAAACCGGCCGAGGGCGGTGCCGGTGCATTGGTTGTATTGCTCACGCCTTCTTGAATTATTCTGACGCCTGACGCAAGGTTTGCGACACAGGCTGCCGAAGCACTTCAGCCAAGCCCCACCATCCTGCAATCCATGCCAAGCCTGCGCCTGTCAGTGCGCCTGCAGCTGGCACCCAAAGCGATGCTGTCCATTCAAATTCAAAGACAAATCTAGCCAAGCCCCAGCCCACCAACTCGGCCACCAAGCTGGCCAAAAATCCGGCCAAAAGTCCGACGCCTAAAAGCTCTGCGGTTTGCACTTGACTCAATAAACGACCCGTTGCACCCAAAGCTCGCATGATGGCAAATTCGCGCTTGCGCTCTTCACGCGTGGAAGTGACAGCGGCGGTGAGCACCAACAAGCCTGCCATCAAGGTGAAAGCAAACAAAAACTCAACCGCACGAATGACTTGGTCCAATACTTTTTGAACTTGCGTAAGGGTGGCTCTCAGATCGACGCTGGTGACATTGGGAAATTGCTGAAGCAAGTTGCGCTCGAAGTCTGGTACATCAGGTGATTTAAATGCAGCCATGTAACTCAAGGGCACATCGGGCAAGTTGTCGACGGGATAGATCACAAAGAAGTTGGCGCGCATCGAGCCCCAATCGACTTTGCGCAATGATGTAACACGCCCTTCAGAAATGACACCACCCACATCAAATCGCAGACGGTCGCCCATCTTCAAGCCGAGGGTTTGGGCAATGCCGGTTTCAACACTCACCGCATCGGACTCACCCTCTTTCCATTGACCTTGAACCACAGCATTGTGCTCAGGTTGGGCCGCGCGCGCTGACAAGTTAAATTCTCGATCGACCAAACGTTTGGCGCGTTCGTCGGTGTAATCCTGAGGACTGACAGCTTTGCCATTGACCGCCACCAAGCGGCCACGAATCATGGGATACCAGTCGTAGTCTTTCACCCCCTCTTTTTTGAGGGAAGCTTGAAACGCTTGTGTTTGATCGGGCTGGACGTTGATGACAAAACGATCTGGCGCGTTCACGGGTGTGGCTTTGCGCCAACTGCTGATGAGATCGGTACGGAGCAAAACCAACAAGACCAAGGCCAACAAACCAACCGACAAGGCGCTGACTTGAACCACCGCATAAACGGGGCGCGCCATGACTTGGCGCGTGGCCAACAAGAGCCATCGTGGTGTGGCGTCGGATGGCACCCATTTGCGCAAGAGTTTCAAAACCAACCAGGTTGCGCCAGCAAATAAAAGCGTCGCTATGGCAAAGCCACCGACTGTCATCAAGCCCAACTTCACATCACGACTGGCCCACATCAAGGCGCATGCAAATCCGAACAAGCCTGTTAGCAAAACACCGACAGATGCAGGTTGCAAACCACCCAAATCGCGGCGTATGACGCGCATTGCCGGTACTTTGGCCAACTGCAAAACTGGCGGTAGACCAAAGGCCAACAACAAGGTCAGGCCCATGCCCAAGCCCAACAGCGCAGGCGCGGCTGAACTGGGCGGTAGTTGTACATCAACCAAGCCTGCCAAAAGCCATACGAAGGCATGATGAATGCCAAAACCCATCATGACACCCAGCAAACTGGCTATCACACCAGCGGTAATGAATTCAAAGGCATATGCCACAGACAAGGTTTGTTGGCTCTGCCCTAAAACGCGCAACAAGGCACAAGCATCGAGGTGCTTGCTTGCAAAGGTTCTGGCTGCTAGTGCAACAGACACAGCGCACAAAAGCCCTGCGAGCAGCGCCACCAAATTCAAAAACTTTTCAGCACGGTCGAGAGTTTGGCGCATTTCAGGACGCCCACTTTCCATCGACTCAACTTGAATACCACGAACTTCTGGCTTGTCGATTTCTTCTCGAGCCCACTTTAAAAACTGCTGGACATTTGCCTGCGACTCATCGCCTGACACCGCCATGCGATAAGAAATTCGACTTGCTGGTTGGATCAAGCCTGTGGCTTGCACATCGGATTGGTGAATCATGACTCTGGGTGCAAAGTTCATGAAACCAGCACCGCGGTCTGGCTCGCGGTCAATGAGGGCTGCAATTTGAAAAGACTTGTCGCCCAACCAAATTACATCGCCCATCTGAAGGTTCAACACTTCCAGCAAGGCAGGGTCGACCCAAGCTTGTCCAGGTTGAGGCACATCGCGGGTGAGACGTGTAGCGGGTTGGTTATTGACAGCGCCAGTATTCTGCGAATTTTGTAAACTCATCTGCCCACGCAAGGGGTAGCCTTGCGACACCGCTTTCAACGCCACCAATTTGGTTTCGCCGCCTTTGGCATCGTCTGCGCGAGCCATGCTGGGAAAGCTCAATGTGGCATTGGTTTTAAGACCGAGGACTTGAGCTTTTTGTTGGAAATTTTCTGCAGTGGGTTTATCGCTGACCACCACCGCATCTCCTCCCAAAAGTTGTCTGGCATCTCGCCATAAACCAGCTTGAAGTCGATCGGAGAAAAATCCAACAGCAGTGAGTGCAGCAACCGCTAACACAACCGAAACAATGAGCAAATTCAATTCGCCAGAACGCAAATCACGCCAAAGATTGCGCCATCCCAATTGAAGGGAGCGCAGCCATGAGTGCTTGCCCAAGTCAACTGAAGAAAAGCTCATGGCCGCTTTAGCAACTTCAGGCGGCATCTTGAAGCATGGTTTTGCTTGATGAGGCTTCAGCCAGCTCAGTTTGCCACTTCAATCTGTGAGGCGCACTGAAACACAAGAAGCGCTTGTTGGTGGCGCGGCCAATGGCGCAAAGCTGAACGCGTTCGGCCACTTCCAAGCCCATTTGGGTGATGCCGCTACGAGATACGGCAATGGGCACGCCCATCTGCGCCGACTTGATGACCATCTCGCTGGTGAGCCTGCCCGTGGTGTAAAAAACTTTGTCATGACCGCTGACATCGTTCATAACCATCCAGCCGGCAATGGTGTCGACAGCATTGTGGCGTCCCACATCTTCGACAAACATCAGCATGTCTGACCCCCTGAACAAAGCGCAGCCATGTACTGAGCCAGAAGATTTGTAGGTGGTTTCTTGAATGCGAATGGCATTGACCAAGGCATACAAAGTAGCCTGAGAAATGTGTGCGTCAGCTGGCAATTGAATGGCATCTATGTCGCTGACCAAATCGCCAAAAACACTGCCCTGCCCGCACCCGGTTGTCACAACACGGGCAGCGGTTTTCGGTCCTGATTGGCTCAAGCCATCGTGTGTTTTGATGGCCGCCACGCCAGGCTGGCCCATCTCGCCTTCGCCTAAAGACCAGTCTACGGTAATCGATTCAATTTCATTCACCGATTGAATCAAGCGCTGGTTCAACAAAAACCCCAACACCAACCATTCTGGACTGGCACCCAAGGTCATGAGCGTGACCAACTCTTTTTTGTCCAAATACACGGTGAGCGCACGCTCTGCAGGAATGTGAATTTCAGAACTTTGACCAAACTCGTTGACCACACTGATTTGACGCGTCAATTCTGCGCGGGCTTGAGTCAGTCTGGGTTTAAGGAGAGGAGCTTGCAACATGGGTCAATCAAAGATTTAGGCCTGAGCCTAACGCAAAAAGTCCCACGCTTTTGCAGCGAGGGACTTTCAACCTGATGAATTCAGGGAAAAATCAGGACTTTTTGGCAGGCGCAGCAGCGGCTGGGGCGGCCGCAGCGCCAGGGGCTGCAGGCTTAGCAGCAG
>CANNNB010000083.1 GCA_947505995.1 Comamonadaceae bacterium | reverse complement strand
TGCCTTAGCCGTAAGGGCTATAAGTTATTTTGATTCAAAAGTTTGACAGTTTGATGACGCTCGTTTTGATTTCAAGTGTTACTTTCCTGCAAGTCCCATACCTCTAGAAATGACTTCTTTCATAATTTCATTGGTACCGCCATAAATTCGTTGTACGCGGGCATCAGCAAAGGCTCGTGTGATGGGATATTCCCACATATAGCCATAACCACCATGCAATTGCACGCATTCATCCATCACTTTGCACTGAAGATCGGTGCACCAGTATTTGGCCATGCTAGCGGTCTGAGTGTCTAGAAGATCCTCATTAACCAGTTCACAACATTTGTCAACAAAGACTCTTGCTATTTGAACTTCAGTTTGCATCTCAGCTAGTTTGTATCGCGTGTTTTGATAATTGGCCACAGGCTTGCCAAATACTTGACGATCTTGGCTATATTCAATTGTCCAATCAATAGCAGCTTGAGCTGCCGCTACAGCACTAATTGCAATTTGAAGTCGCTCCCAAGGCAATTGCTCCATGAGACAAATAAACCCCTTGCCTTCGTAGTTGGCTCCTCCCAGCAATTGAGAGGCAGGCACTTTGACATTGTCAAAAAATAACTCTGAAGTGTCTTGAGCTTTGAGCCCTAATTTTTTCAAACGTTTGCCTTTTTCAAAGCCAGGCATGCCCCGTTCGATTAAAAACAAACTGGTCCCTTTAGCGCCTTCACTCGGATTGGTTTTAGCGACCACGATGACCAGATCGGCATGCCAACCATTGGTGATAAATGTTTTGCTTCCGTTTAGCAAATACGATCCATCCGCTTGTTTGATAGCGCTTGTCTTGACACCCTGAAGGTCTGATCCTGCCGCAGGCTCACTCATGGCAATAGCACCAACCATTTCACCAGAAGCAAACTTTGGCAAGTATTTTTGCTTCTGTTCTTCAGTGCCGTAATTCAAAAGATAGGGCGCAACAATTTCGTTGTGCAGCCCATAACCAATGCCCGTAAAGCCTGCACGAGCCAACTCTTCCATTTGAACCACTGAATAAAGTTTATCAGCACCCGCACCGCCATAATTCTCAGGAAGGGTCATGCACAGAAATCCATTGATGCCGGCTTTGCGCCAGACTTCGCGATCCACATAGCCTTGATCTTCCCAAGCTTCATGAAAAGGGGCGATTTCCTTTTCCATGAAGCGTTTAAAGCTGTCGCGAAAAGATTCGTGTTCAAGTGTGAAAAGAGTTCTTGAGATCATGGTTTGTCCTGATGAAAGTACAAGTTTATGGACACAAAGCAAACGCTTCTTAAAAGTATACTCGTCTCGAACGCAACTGCTTTGCAGTTCTTGATGGACGCCAATTTCAGGAGATGCTATGTCAGATGCATTTGTATACGACGCAATTCGCACCCCGCGCGGAAAAGGAAAAAAAGACGGCAGTCTTCATGAGGTCAAGCCAGTCGATTTATTGGCCGGTGTCTTGGCCCAACTTCAAGCGCGCAATCAACTAGATACTTCTGCAGTTGACGACGTGGTCATGGGCGTGGTGTCACCCATCGGAGAGCAGGGCTCTGTTGTGCCCAAGGTGGCCGCGCTCAAAGCAGGTTGGGATTGGCAATGCGCAGGCCTTCAAGTCAATCGATTTTGTGCTTCTGGTCTAGAAGCAGTCAACTTGGCTGCTATGAAGATTCGCAGCGGTTGGGAAGATTTGGTGGTGGCTGGCGGATTAGAAAGTATGAGCCGTGTACCCATAGGTGCAGATGGCGGTGCATGGGCACAAGATCCAGAAACAAACAGTGCCACTTTGTTTGTACCCCAAGGCATTGGCGCAGACTTAATTGCAACCCTTTGTGGATTTAGTCGACACGACTTGGATACCTTTGCGGTGGAATCGCAAAAGCGAGCTACTCATGCCAGGGCCAATGGCTACTTTGATGGGGCAGTGGTGCCAGTTTTAGACAAATTAGGGCAAGTCATTTTGGGCCAAGATGAATTCATCAAGCCGCAAACTACAACTGAAACTTTGGGTGCACTCAAAGCATCCTTTGAACAGTTGGGTGCGATGGGATTTGATTCAGTCGCTTTGCAACGTTATCCCCAAGTCGAGCGTATTTTCCATGTGCATCACGCAGGTAATTCTTCTGGCATTGTGGATGGTGCTGCCGCAGTACTCATTGGCAGCGAGATTGCTGGAAAAAATCATGGCTTGAAACCGAGGGCCAGAATTGTTGCTGCAGCATTGTCGGGTGCCGATCCAACCATCATGCTGACAGGCCCGATGCCCGCAACTAGAAAAGCATTGGCTAAGGCGGGTCTCAGAATTGATCAGATCGATTTGTTTGAGGTGAACGAAGCATTTGCAGCAGTGCCGCTCAAGTTCATGCAAGAAATGGGCGTGTCGCACGATCGTGTCAATGTCAATGGCGGCGCCATTGCCATGGGGCATCCGCTTGGTGCTACAGGTGCCATGATTCTTGGAACTTTGATTGATGAATTGCACCGTCGGCAACTTCGCTATGGTTTGGCGACGCTCTGCGTGGGTGGTGGTATGGGTATAGCCACCATCGTTGAACGCGTTTAAGAACAGGTTGTCATATGATTTTGAAAACATTGCGTTACGACATAGATCAAGGCATTGCCACCATCAACTTCGATGAGCAAGGATCGCCCGTCAATACCATGTGCTTGCAGTGGCAAGACGACTTAGCTCAAGTTGCGCAAGAGCTTGTCAAAGATCGACCAAAGCTTCAAGGTGTAATTTTGGCCTCCAGCAAATCGACTTTTTTCGCAGGAGCCGATCTTAAAGGTGTCATGCGTTCAAGCGCTGCTGATGGCCCCAGAGTATTTGTTGAAATTGAACGCATTAAAAAGAATTTTAGAACGATAGAGACGCTGGGTATTCCTGTCGTCAGTTGTTTGAATGGCAGCGCACTTGGCGGTGGCTGGGAGCTTGCGCTGGTAGGTCATTACAGAATTGCAACCCGCAATCCTAAAATGCAGTTTGGTCTGCCTGAGGTCACCTTGGGCTTGATTCCGGGCGGTGGCGGCATTACCAAAATGACGCGCGCATTAGGACTCCTCGCGGCCCAGCCTTATATTTTGGAAAGTCAATTATTTGGACCTGAGCAAGCATTGAAACTTGGTTTGGTGCATGAGTTGGTCAGCTCTGACATAGAACTTCGAAAAAGTGCTTTGGCCTTTATTGCGTCATCTAATCACAAGCCTGAGGCCTGTCAACACATTTGGGACCGCAAGGACTATCAGATGCCAGGCGGCACGCCTCACAACCCCAAATTAGCAGGCATTTTGAGTTTGGCGCCTGCTGCGTTGAAACAAAAAACACGCGGCTTGTATCCTGCGCCAGAGGCTGCTTTGGCCGCTATGGTGGAAGGTGCCCTCGTCGACTTCGACACAGCCATGCGCATTGAGAGCCGCTACCTTGCAAGCCTAATGACCAGTGGTACGGCTCGCAACATGATCAATACCGTCTTTTTCAATATGAACAGCATCAAGAGCGGCCTAAGTCGGCCTGCTGGGGTTTCCCGCTATCGACCGCAAAAGGTTGGCATTTTAGGGGCGGGCTTAATGGGATCTGGCATTGCATACAGCCAAGCCAGTCGCGGTATTGCGTCCGTGCTTAAAGATGTAACGATTGAAAAAGCTCAAAAGGGCAAGGCTTATAGTTTGCTAGTTTCTCAAAAGTTGCTGGAAAAAGGCAGCATCACTGCTGAACAACAAGCAACTTTGTTGAACTTAATTCAAGCCACTGACAAGCAGGAAGATTTGAAAGGGTGCGACCTCATCATTGAAGCTGTTTTTGAGCAGCGTGATGTCAAAGCCACGGTCACTCAAGAATCGCAAGCCATGCTGGCCGAAGGTGGTTTTTTTGCCAGTAACACATCTACATTGCCCATAAGCGGACTAGCAACGGCCAGCAATAAGCCAGAAAAATTTGTTGGCATTCATTTTTTCAGTCCAGTAGAAAAAATGAAACTGGTTGAAATTATTCGGGGTGAAAAAACCGATGATGAAACCATTGCGCGTGCTTATGATTATGTTCAGGCCTTGGGTAAGCTGCCCATTGTGGTAAACGACTCACGAGGTTTTTATACCAGCCGCACCTTTGCTACCTTTGTAATGGAAGGTGCCGCCATGTTAGGCGAGGGCATACCAGCCCCAGTCATTGAAAATCTGGCTATGCAAGTGGGTATGCCTGTAGGACCATTGGCTGTGATTGACGAAACTGCACTGACTTTGTCGCTTCATGTTTTAGAACAAACTCGCGTAGATTTTAAAAATGAGGGGTGCAATTACGAAGCGTCCCCTGGAGAGTTGTTGGTTGAACGAATGGTCAATGAGTTCAAGCGAGGCGGGCGAGCAGCAGGCGGCGGATTCTACGATTACCCGCCAGGTCAAAAAAAGATGCTTTGGTCTGAATTGAAAAAAATATTTGAAAACCCCCATGTCACGTTTGATGTACAGGACATCAAAGATCGCATTCTATTTAGACAAGCGATTGAAACTGCAAGGTGTTTGGAGGAAGGTGTTTTGACTTCTGTGCACGAAGGCAACATTGGCTCTATTTTTGGCATTGGATACCCCGCTTGGACGGGTGGTGCTTTGCAATTCATTTACAGCATGGGAGTTCCAAATTTTGCTAATCGAAGTCAAGAACTCGCTGTTCAATTTGGGCCTGGCTTCAATCTTTCTAAAGCTGTCTTGGACACTCTTGAAAAATACAAACCTGTCTATTAAATGGCGATTGCTTGAAATTTAAGTTTTCTTGAAGCTCTATCTGAACCATGATTGAGCAGATTCCTAAATTCTTGGAGTGTCTCGATGAAATCTAACGCAGATGTGACCAGCACCATGATGAAGGTGGACTTGTCCTTAAATCACTTTCTGGAGCGAGCAGGCACTTTGTTTCCTGAAAACGAAATTGTCTCAAGGCTGCCAGATAAATCTCTTGTTAAACATACGTACGGTCAATTTTATGACCGTACTCGAAGCTTGGCAAAAGGCTTGCAAGATTTGGGGCTGAAAAAAGGCGATCGAGTGGCCACCTTGTGTTGGAACCACCATGCCCACTTGGAATGCTACTTCGGTATTCCTGCAGCGGGGGGCGTGATGCACACGCTGAATTTACGCTTGTCGCCAGACGAAATTGCGTGGATTGCAAATGATGCACAAGACCGTTTTTTGATCATCGACGACATCTTGCTGCCGCTGTACCGTCAGTTTGAACACAAGTACAAGTTCGAGAAAGTAATCGTGTTTCCCTTTTCAGGGGCAGATGTGCCTGCAGAGTTTGTGAATTACGAAGCGTGCTTGTCCGTCACAGATGGCCGCCATTTTGAATATGCTGCACATTCCGAAGACGATCCAGTTTCCATGTGCTACACCTCTGGCACCACAGGACGACCCAAAGGGGTTGTTTACTCCCACCGATCCACGGTGTTGCACACATTGGTGGCCTCTCTGGGCGACTTCTGGTCTTTGCGCGGCACCGATGTGGTTCTTCCAGTGACTCCCATGTTTCATGCCAACAGTTGGGGTATACCTTATGGCGCTGTCATGATGGGCGTCAAACTGGTGTTTCCTGGACCACACCTTCATCCAGACGATTTATTGGACCTGATGCAATTGGAGCCGCCTACTTTGTCATTGGGGGTACCCACCATTTGGATGGGTTTGATTCAGACTTATGAAGCGGCTTTAACTCAACAACCTGGGCGCTGGAAATTGCCGGTCGGCATGCGCAGTTTGGTGGGTGGTGCGGCAGTACCCGAGGCCTTGATACGCGCCTTTGACAAACACGGCATCTGGATTTTGCAAGGTTGGGGCATGACAGAAACTTCACCGGTCTGTACCATCTCTTATCCCAAGGCCGAATTGCGCGATGCACCTCTCGATGAGCGCTACCGCCGTGCCGCGATGGCTGGCATCCCCGTGCCCTTGGTTGATTTGCGCATCCGCAACGACAACGGTGAAGATGCAGCCTGGGATGGCCAGCAAGTGGGCGAACTTCAAGTGCGTGGTCCCTTCATTACGGGTAGCTACCATCAAGTGCCTGTAAGCGAAGATAAATTCACCAGCGATGGTTGGTTGCGAACTGGCGATGTGGCCAGCGTAGATTCAATGGGCTTTGTTCGAATCACCGACCGCACCAAGGATTTGATTAAATCAGGCGGAGAGTGGATCAGCTCGGTCGATCTGGAAAACGCGCTGATGGCTCATCCTGGCATCGCCGAGGCTGCCGTCATTGCCATACCCGACGAAAAATGGAGCGAACGCCCTTTGGCCTGCGTGGTGGCCAAGCCGGGCCACACACCGCAAGCTGATGAACTGGCGGTTCATTTGTTGAAGATGGGTTTTGCCAAATGGCAAGTGCCCGAACGCTACGAATGGATCGCTAGCGTACCCCGCACTTCAACCGGGAAGTTCTACAAACTCAAGTTGCGCGAAATGTTTCCTAAGTAACGCGATTCGGGAAACTCCCGATGGCTTCGTCCATTCTTTCTGACACGATCACATTCAGTATTTATATTCAATGCTCATATTGCTAAGGGAATCAATGACCGTACAGGATACTTTTGACAATACGCGCCAAACAGCCAATGCCCCAGTGCTGCTGTCTGTTTCGCAAGTTACAGTCAAATTCCGCGGCATTGTCGCTTTAGACGGTGTCTCCTTCGAAGTTCAGCAAGGACAGATTGCGGGTCTTATTGGCCCCAACGGAGCTGGCAAAACCACATTGTTCAATTGCCTTTCTCGCTTGTACGAGTACAGCGAGGGGCAAATACATTTTGAGGGTCAAAGCCTCGATGGCATGACACGCCATAAGACTGCAGAAATTGGGATTGGCCGTACCTTTCAGAACTTAGCACTTTACAAAACCATGTCGGTGCTAGACAACATCAAAGTCGGATCACACTGCCGTGCAGAAAAGGGATTCCTAGCTCATGCGCTAAGACTGCCAGGCGTGAGTCAAGAAGAAGCCAAAATTCACCTCAACGCAATGCAGTTGGTCGAATTTTTGAATTTGCAATCTGTGGCAATGCGCAAAGTTTCCGACTTGCCATTTGGCACGCAAAAGCGCGTGGAACTAGCCCGTGCTTTAGCCAGCCAGCCCAAACTCTTGTTGCTGGACGAACCCGCCGCAGGTCTGAACCATGAAGAAGTCAACGCTTTGGGCGATCTTATCAAGCGAATCCGTGATGAATTCAAAATCACAGTGCTATTGGTAGAACACCACATGAGTCTGGTGATGAGTGTTTCAGACAAAGTGGTGGCCCTTAACTTTGGCAAAAAAATTGCCGACGACACCCCGTCGCAAGTGCGGCAACACCCCGATGTCATTCAAGCTTACTTGGGGTCTTCAAAATGAGCCGCATGCTTCTGGAAGTCAAAGACCTTTTTGCCGGTTACGGCCCAACCGAAGTGCTGCATGGTCTTTCGATGAAAATCGAAGAGGGCAGTATCACGACGTTGCTGGGCGCCAACGGTGCTGGGAAAACCACCACACTGCGTGCCTTGAGCAAAATGATCAAAGTTCGCGGCCAAATCTTGTTCGATGGTAAGGCCATTGATGCTAAGTCCACCGAGGACATTGTTCGATTGGGCGTAGCTCATGTGCCCGATGGCCGTGGCACCTTCGGCAGCCTTTCCACAGAAGAAAATTTGCAACTTGGTGCCTACACACGCAAGGACAAACTCGAAAAAGCGCTGGACCAGGAAAAGATGTACAGCTACTTTCCGCGTTTGAAAGAGCGGCGTCATCAGCAAGCGGGTACGCTGTCTGGCGGCGAGCAACAAATGCTGGCCATTGCAAGGGCTCTCATGCTGCGCCCCCGATTGCTCCTTCTCGACGAGCCTTCTTTTGGCTTGGCGCCGCTCATAGTGCGAGAGATTTTTGACATCATGCACACCATCAATCAGACCGACAAAGTGACCATCTTGTTGGTTGAACAAAATGCTGCCATGGCACTCGATCTGGCAAATTACGCCTATCTTTTGGAAACTGGCAAACTGGTTTTGTCGGGTCTTTCGAAAGACCTTAAACAAGACGAAGCTGTTCGTCGCTCTTACCTCGGCCACTGAGAACACCAACATGGAAACTTTCATTCACCAAGTTGTTGCCGGCATTGCCACAGGCGGGGTTTACGCCAGCCTTGCTTTGGCGCTCGTGATGATTTACCAATCGACGCACCATATCAATTTTGCGCAAGGTGAAATTGCCATGTTTGCCACTTACATGGCTTGGACCCTGATCAACGCTGGCGTTTCCTACTGGCTGGCTTTCACCTGCACTATCTTGTTGTCATTTAGCTTGGGTGTCCTTATTCAGCGCATCATTATTCGCCCCGTTGAAAATGCGCCAGTGCTCAATATCGTTGTGGTTTTCATTGGCCTGCTTGTTATCCTGAATAGCATTGCGGGTTGGGTCTTCACTTACACCATCAAAGCTTTTCCATCGCCTTTTCCCAAAGAGCCGCCGTTTGGTTTGTATTTCATTTCATCGCACGAACTGGGCTCCATTGGCGTCACCATGGTGCTGCTGTTTTTACTCTACAGTTTTTTCAAGTTCACCCCTCTGGGTCTGGCCATGCGTGCAGCCGCGCAAAACCCAGACTCTAGCCGCTTGGTGGGCATCCGCGTGGGTTGGATGTTGGCCTTGGGTTGGGGACTTGCTGCCGCCATTGGTTCTGTTGCGGGCATGATGATTGCGCCAGTGGTGTTTCTTGAACCCAACATGATGTCGGGCATCTTGCTTTATGCCTTTGCTGCGGCATTGGTGGGGGGAATTGACAGCCCAGGGGGCGCGGTGTTGGGCGGCTTCATCGTTGGCATTCTTGAAAATATTCTAGGTGCCTACGTCATCGGCACAGAGCTCAAGCTGTCGGTCGCTTTGGTTTTGATCATTGTTGTGCTCACCATCAAACCTGCCGGCCTGTTCGGTAAAGTGATTGTTTCAAGGGTCTGAATTAGATGTCTTCCAATCTACCATCTGCCGAAAATTCGATCCCATGGATTCGAATCGTGGTGGGCCTGATCGCAGCCTGCGTCTTGCCTTTTTTCATTTCCAATTACCATGTGTTTCAAGCCTCCATGGTGTTGAGCTATGCCATTGCATTGGTGGGAATGAATATTCTCATTGGTTACAGTGGTCAAATTTCCTTGGGACATGGCGCCTTCTTGGCCATCGGGGCCTACACCAGTGCCATCCTGATGGACAAAATGGACATCCCCTATTGGATGACCATCCCAATTGCGGCCTTAGTCTG
>CANNNB010000082.1 GCA_947505995.1 Comamonadaceae bacterium | reverse complement strand
TTTAAAGATAAAGAGTGCTTTGATGTTCCGCCAACACTTGAGCAAGCAAAGGTTTGGGCGCAACTGGCGAGCATGTCCAACGATCAGTTTGTCAAAGCAGATGCTGAAAAGCTACTGCAAGAAATACTTAAATTTCAAATCGAAAGAGGCGGGAAGTAAGTCCTGCTTTAAGTATTTACCACCTCTGAAATTCGGGTCAACCTAACAACTTGACCCGAATTTCTTGGAATCCTGTAAAAGCAATTCTGAACACAATCATCCAAGACAAAATTCCCAGCAAGAACAGTTTGACGTACTCAAATGTGTTTGGTAAGTTAAGCGTTTCAATCAGTGGGAAATTCCAAAGAAAATGTATTCCTACTGAAACGGCAAAGATTGACAAAAACCGAGCGCTAAAAATTGATTTGAAGATGTCTTGATTTTTTTGATAAGCCATCCAAAAAGCACCCGCAGCAGTTGCAGTCCAAGTAATGTGCATGAAGGGTGACAACCAGCCGCGCATAATGATCAAATCATTTAGAGCTTTAAAGCTGTTATTTTCCAGGCCAGATCGCAGAGCATAGCCTGCTGACTCAAAACCAGCAAACCCCGTTCCAACGGCAGCCCCGTAAAGAATACCGTTCAGGATGTAGGGGTGCCGGGTCTTGATGAGTCGTTTTCCTAAAATCAAGACCGCGGCGAATTTGGCTATTTCTTCAATGAAGCCAGCAGATGCCGCGCCGTAGAGTTTTTCCAAAATCGGGAAATAATCAAAAAGTAAAAATGTAAACAGGAACGACAGCGCTCCGCCAACAAGGACTAACTTAGAGACAAATATGACACTGACATTTTCAGTCGTATTCATTTCAAAAAATAAAGTGAGTACGGCAATTGGAACAGCAAAGCAACCTGTGATGATCAAGGCCGGTATCAGGTTGATAGCAGACAACTGATAATGAGAAAGTAGTCCAAGAAGCAGCAGGTAAGTTAATAAAGTTCCAACCAGTACCTTGACAAATATCCAAGGCTTTGGAAAAACGGACATGGATGCATGAAGTTCTGGTGTCGTTAAATTTGTCCCAACGCTTAACTTGGCTTCGAACTCTTCCCATTGGTGCGAACTTAAAGTCTGGGATAAAAATTCTTTCAGTGAAAAAGAATAATTTTGATCTAAATTCAGTTGTTCAGAAATTAAATCTTTTGATTCGAGATTCACATTGTTCACACTGTCTCTCCGGAAACTTTAATGGTTTGAATCAACTTGCCCAAAGCGATGTTTAGCTCAGGACTGAGCCCCTCAGATCCAGCAAAGCCCGCATTGTCCATGATCGTTTTTTGAAGCCCCACCAACCAATCCCTGACATACAGCATGGAAACTGCAATAGGCCGTTCTTGCAGTGGCGGTGTGGGACCGCTGAACGATGGATAGGGTTCAAAAATACGCCGTTGTGGTTGATCCGGTGGTATGCCGGGTCTATCCTTCATAGGTGTGTGGCTCATGCCCAATTGACTTACAAAATCACCAATTATGTATCTAGCAATGGTGGCCTGTCGGTCTGCGATTTTTTCCCATGTTGCGCCAGCGTTGCTCTCTGCAGCATGTAGTAACGTTGCAAGTTCATGATTCAGGTGAAACCTTTGTGCAGAAATGGCCAGCTCTTCAACCAATAAGGTTAGACCTTTGCTTGGCATGAGACTGCTGTCAGATGTTTCATCTGCAGAAGCGTAGTTCCTAATTTTGCTGATCCAAAATTCGACAACTTTGTCTGCAAAGTTCAAAGCGCGGGGGTGCACAGCGGAAGCCGCCGCGTTAGTAGTTGTTGCTTGTACAGATGGACCATCAATTGCGCTGTTCAAGAAATCATCCAGGTCAAAGTCGGAGGCCTCAGAAGCGGATGGATTGGCTGAAGCTGTACCCGAGCTTTTGTTCGAATCATCGTTGCCTGAAGCCACTTTAAAATACAAGGTTCTGAGCTCATCGAGATTCAGGTTGAAGTTTTCGAAAATTTGCCAAATATCTTGATTGCCAATGACTGAGGCAAGATCGTTTTTGACCGTGTTGAAGATCGCTTGTTTTTTAGCGAGCTCTTCGCCTTGACCTTCGCTGAAATATTGTTTCAGTCGGCTGTGCATTGAATCGGCCAGCCTGATGGTTTTATCTTGTAGTGTTTGAAGCCGAATATTGGGGTTGGCCAGTAAGTTGATGCCGTCGACTATTCGGCTGATACCGCCATCTCGTGGTTTCATCGCAGCATCCCAAGCCTGTTCTGGATTTGCGAAGTGTTTCTTGACCATCTTATCTTCACAGAAGAACTGTCGCAATCTCAGCAGACGTTCTTGATGATCTGTATTGATTTCAATTTCAACACCCTTCTCGTATTTCATGTAGGCCGAATCTTTAATTTCAGGATTCCGTAGCCAGAATATGTTGTTGAAAGCGCTATCAGCAGTCCAGTTCTCGACCCAGTCCATGGAGCCAAACCGTTCAAGCAGAGAGCTCTTAATGCGATCGGGCCACCGTTGTCGTTCAGTGCTTTCGTTGTCGCCACCTTTGGTCTGAAGATCCATGTCAAACTTGGTCATGACCAAGAGAAGACCCGCAGGCACCTTGGCCCTCTTCTCGGACGATGAGCCGTTGGTATCGCGCACCCATTGATCAATGAGGGGGGCATAACCTGTGACCTCCTGAGGTCCCCAAGGTACACACAGCAATACGGTAGACAGTTCTTGATCTGCAGTGTAACGTTGAAATAGAAAAGCCACCTTGCCGCGCAAAAACAGTTCGGCAGCAAGCGTGTTTGCATTACCGTCTAATTTTTGGGGATCGGAGATTTTCAGTCGTGAGCGTGCACCAGGGAAATCCAAAATATCCAAATGGTTCGCAAAGTCCCATCTGGATTCAGGAAGAGGCAACCTTAACTCGGCAGTCAGGGCTGCGATCACTGATTTTGGAAGGGATAGTGGTGATTGAGCTTGTCCAAGCAGCACGGGCCGTATGTCAATTTGACCGCCATTTGCTTGACCCAAATCACTCAACAATTGAGCATCGACAATACCGGTTTGGCCTTGCTCTGATACGACCGAGTTCAGAGGGGCAAGGCAAATGTCTGCACCTTTTAGTTTTTCAACAGCATAGGCCAGCACTTTGTAAAGTTCAGTGAAAATGGCATAGTCGCGCCAGACGACGGCAAAGAGCTCTGCCCTTTGCTCTATGCTCAAAAATGAAGCAATGGCAATTGCTGTAGGCCAAAAGTCTGATTGGAGATTATGGGTCAAATTTCCAAAAGAATTTTGCAAGTAATCTCGCAAATCCAAAATGTCCTCTTGTCGAATTGAAAGAGATTCATTTTTGAAATTTGCCTGCGACTTCAATTTCTCCATTCGCTCGGATATTTTTTGGGGTTCTATTTCGCGCAAAGTGAGCGATCCTGCATGGTCAAAGTCTGAAAAGAAACTGTTGAACAATATTTTCAGTAAGTCGCTCTCTGACAACAGACGGATTTCGACAGGGAAGTCGGAGTCTTGTGTTTCGGGTTTTGACAAAGAAAAACGTGTCACGACGCCTGTCGATTCTCGCCCACCACCTGGATTAATTTTTTGTAAAAAATCCACCTGCTGATTACCCAACTGAACCATCAGGTTGCCGACCAAGGGTTTAGCAAGTGCTGAAACGAGGTAAGACTTACCTGCTTGAGATGGACCAAAAACTCCCACGCAAGCGGCTCGTTTGGAGGATGCGTGCAATTTTCGAGCAGCCAAACGAGTGCGCAAAAAGAAGTAATGGTTATCAACCTCGTCCAGCTTAATGCGGTGCGTTGAAACTGCGGCGTTCTTGTTCCAGCCGATGGCTTCCGTAGAGACCTCAATCAGGGATGAATTTTGTGTGGCAATTTTTTTTGACATGAAATACTTATTAATTCAGTTCAAGCTTCTTTGACATGGCCACTGTCCAACCAGTAACCACTGTCATCGGGTAATGTTTGTAATTTCAGAGATAAAAAACGACGGTTCAATTGCGTTCCATCATTGCCTAGCACTTCAGAAATTTCAAATCTTTCTGTTTCGCCTTTTTTGATTCCACCAGCATCTCTGCGAAGAACGACCTTCAAAGGCGTCTTCGGGTGCAAGCGTTTTCTGGATTCATCGTCGGCATAATCAAGCACATAAATTAAGCTTGCTCTCCACCGTTCGAGGGGTAACTGGCGGAAACCCAGCCACATAGCGCCCCGGAACTCAAAACTGGCATCGGGCAATTCATACTCTTTGTCGTCCAGACGCACATCTGAATAAAACACATCGGCCTTGGGAATTTGGCCATCATTGGTGAGCTTTCCAACATACCGCGTGGTGGAGCGCAAATTCAATTTGTCACTTCTAAACAGAAAATTGGGCAAACCACCTTCAGAAATGATGCAGAGCATTGCGCCAACTGCGGCAGTGGTTTTAGGGTCCCCAATGCAGCCAAAATGATGGAACGGATACCAAGAGCCCGATCTAAAGCCATTCATTTGAATGATTTTTTCAATGGGGAGTGGAAGCAATCTTTTCACCGTCGAGACAATGCCTTTTAAACGAGTAGGGCGACCCGTTAACAGCAGAACGTCACAATTGTGCGCATGAATCAATTCGCACAAAGCTTCAAGGACGCGGTTGATTTCTGTGCCTTGTTCTATTGTTTTGTGAATGGCTCGCAAGTCAATAGAGATGGGACATTGCAAAATGTCAAAGTTCTTGGCGCCAGCCTGCTGCGCATAGTCATTGATGAAGGCAATGACATTATCCGAAACTTTATGAGGCAAGCAATTTTCGACAGTACTTCGCGTTGGCTCTAAGCTGGTAACCATCTCAAGATTCTCGTACTCGGATAGCAGTTTCAAACCTAGTGGCGCCAGAATTTGGGTGGTAGCTTGACGACGCAAGGTTTTCAATTGAATGTCTTGGTTGGCCCTGTCGGCTCCGAACAATTCCTTAGTCACAATGGTCGGGTCCTTAAGACCGCATATTTGAAGTGCATTCTCAATCGAACTGATCACGTGAATTTGGATAACTCTTTTCAGGATATCATCGCCTGCGATTGCAAACCCTTCACGGAAGATTTGTTCAGGCATGATGGTGACGTTGGTGCCACTACCCTCAAGGGTGTAGTCTGCAATGACCAAGTCAGTTGTACCGCCGCCTATGTCGATGGAGGCAACACGCAATACATTCTCTTGCCGTACCTTTACATCGCCAAAGTGACGCCGAGTGGCTTGGAACATTGATGGTGCAGATCCGCCAAATTGTGAGGTGATCATCGAGTAGAGCCATACAACTTGAGCGCATGTTGCTTCGTCGTATCGAATGATCACTTCTGGAATTGCAGGGGCATCTGCTGCAGACATGTTGCCGTCTGCATCTAGATAGCCAAACGATTGCCAAACCAGCTTACAAGCGTGTTGCGTTCTCTTTCTAAGGATGGCCTGTTCCTGAAGCGGCATGGCTGGCGGTAAAGTCAGTACAAGCCGCTTGAGTCTTCGCGCAAGATCGTAATTGGGCATTCTCAGTCGTTTTGACGGTGAATTGATCAAGCAAAGTGTTTGCGCCAATATCTCTGATATAGCAAAAGTCATCAATGAACTTCTGGAATACCTGGGGTTCAAGACTGGAAATCGATTGGGGTCATCCAATTCCATATCGCAAAGTGCATCGCCAGACTCATTGATAAGGCTCAGGAGCGCGCCTTCATTTGCTAGGGGTTCAACCACCAATGAGTTCGGTTGGTTGAAATGCCAATTCAATGGAAATGGCGCTTCGTCCCATAAATAACGTTTAGGACTTGCAAGGCCCGTTGCGCCCTCTGTTCCGCGTCTTCTTGAGGCAAGTCGACTCGCTTCTGGACCTACACGCGTAAAAGTGGGCCACATGAAGGCGTTGGGTCTTCCGCTTTCGCGGGACAGTGCATCAGAGCCAAAGTCGGCTTGCGTGAATTCGACACGACTTTCAAAGGGATCGGCGTAAACCAAATGCGAATGGCCTAAGTCACGCAATTCCAAGGTGTACGAGGTGCGCAAATCACTTTGTTGATCAGGGTGCTTTTCTAGAACAACTGCGCAGGTTCGAGAGTTGCCAATGTCCAAAATCAGCGTTGTATCAACAACTGGACGCGATTCATCGTTTGAGTTTTTGAGTAATTTGATGTTTGGTAATTCAACTTCTTTTTCAAGAATTGCCAAGATATGCAAATACTTAGCCGGCGCAATTTGTTGCCACTCTTCTTTGATTTCTTCAATTTGAAATGGCGTTAAAGCTTGACCTTTGCTATTTTTTAAATTGCTGGACCATGTGCGCTCAATCCACTTGCTGATCCAGTCTGTCGTGATGAAGTGATGCTGAATTTCCTGTGAGGTGACCAAGCCAAAAACTTTACCGCCCTCGATGTCATCTCTGGATGGCGCTAAATAAGTCTGTTCTTGTTGGCGCTGAGGAATTGTGGTGTCAATTGCCAATGTGAGGCGGAAGTGATTGCCGTCTTCGTCGGGTTTTTCAAGCTTGAATAAGCGAAATCTAACCCAGTTTTCTGGCCCCAACACATAACTGCCGTCGAGTCTTTTTTGGAAGAAAGGAAGTGGCAACCATTGGTCGTTGAAGGACGTGAGTGAATCTAGTCCTGCATAAAAGTGTTTGGGTATACCTGAGTAACGGGCGCCATTGGAACCTGGCATTTTGAGATTGCCTTGGACATCCATTTCGAGCAAGATAGGAACAGGAATCTTGCAAGATGATTTTGTTAATTCGCCATCTAAAAAGTTTCCTTCGCCCAGCAGTTTGATGTTTTTACAAAAACCAAAGTCGAGGAACTGAATACCAGTGCCCTCAATCAGTGAAATTTGGGTTTCGAAATTGGTAAGGCGTGCAAGCATGGATAGAGAAATCGTAGGTTATTTATTGGCGTTGAAAAGTAGTTTCGCATTCACCACTCGCGCAAGTCAACATGCAGTCTGCTTTGCTCGAGTCACTGCGAACTGAACAAGTTGCTGATGCAGGGATATACTTACTTTTGCTACTGTTGCAATCTAATTCGGAATGTGCAAGAGTGAAAGTATTTTCTGAGTTGATTTTTGCTTCCGCAGCTCCATTGCAAACATTACCACTCTTTTCTTTGACGGTTGTAGTTCCTTGGCCGCTTTTATTAAAATTAAACTCAAGCGTAATCGGCTCCTTCGTCCTTTGATTGATAAGACTTGTGATCAAAATCCAATGGCCTTTAAATATGGAGAGATCTTTTTGCTTTAAAGCTTCTTTCGATAGAGATGGCTCAGTGACTGCGACTGGGGGTGCCTCCTTGCGGGTACCCGAGTCATTCGCCGACGTGGCAGGTATTTGTTCATTTGGCCCAGATGAAGAATGCTGCGGACCACCAAAAAGTGGGAAGTCTGTAGAGCAGCCTCGCATGAATGTTGGCGTGCCGATTAGTAGCAACATCAATATCAATAACCACCAGCCATACCTGCTCCAGAAGGAGCGGGGGAGAGTTGCACTACCTGCGCTGGCTTGGGTGATGTTGCTGCCATCATTAAAAGTTGGTGATGCGCTGAGGTTCGAGCTATTGACTAAAGAGCCGTCTGTGGATGCAGCGGTGGATGCCAATTCGGGCGTGGCAATGCTTGGCGTAATGGCCGCCGCCGTCGCGATGCTTGCAGCCTTGGGTAAAACGAGTTGCTGCCGATTGTGAAACCCCCAGAACGCAATAACTGGTTGATCATTAACGATAAAGATTTGCGATGCGTCTGGATAATTCTGTATCGACTTTAAAAGACCCGCGTACGTTTGTGCGGTCTGGTTTTGTGAATTGCTCGAGAGTCGGCGACCGAGGTTCTCAACGCTTGCCAATTTTTCTTTGATTAACTTGGCATAGGTTTCTTGTTCGCTTTGAGACAAAGCGTTAAACGGTCTGGCTAGCCCCTTTTCTGCAGAGTACCAGTCGATCGCATTGTTGCGATCGTCTCGCAAAGGCGTTGCAAATAAGTTAGCGACGTTTTCGCCCAAATCTTTCGTGAGCAGCGTTCTGATTTGCGTGGCCGCTCTATAGACAGGATCGCCGTTGACGCCAAGCGGCTCATAGTCAGAGAGAAAGCCAGAACTTATTTTTTCACCAGATACATTCATATTGAGAACTTTTTAAACCTATCGTTTCAAGGCATCATTGACCATGCGATTCAAATCTGGAATAGGGGACACTACGGGCTGAGATTTCTCGGGCGCTGGCGAACTTGTTACTGGTTCAGCGGGTGAATTGCTCGGCGACTTTTGGGTATCTGGCTTCGATTCTATTTTGCTTGGCTTGGTGATTTTTTTCTCAGGCTCTGGTGGGGCCAATGACTTTACAGGTTCTTTGGCAGGCTCAGGGACGGGCTCAGGGGCTTTTTTATCGGTAGAGGTAGGCGGTGGCGTTACAGGCTGATTCGGCTGGATTGGACCTGGTGTACTCCCCCCATCGTTTGCTGGTGACGTATTTTTGAAAGCAAAAAAGTACACTGCAATGGCCAGCAAAATTGCAACAAGTGCGCCTAAAAGAATGGGAAGATTGCTATTTGAGAGGGGCTTTTGAGCAACGATGATAGGCGCTTGTTTCGAAATGGGCGCGTCAAACACGGCGTCTTGTTTACTTTCTGGTGGAGTCGATAATGTTTCGGCGATGATGCTGGGGACTACCGGCTCAACTGAAGATGCTTCTGATTTAGGGGCATCCTCTAGTGAAGGGTCAGGCTGTTTGCTGACAAGATTCGCCGACTGAGACGCATTGTCTTCTGCGACCACTTCAGGCGTTTTTTCAACAGTGGCAAGGGATCCCAGTGCTGCTTGTGAAAAGCCTGTGGGCAATGGCGGTAATTCAATATCACCTTTTGTTGGATTGGTTTGCGCTGGTTTAGCGACCAAAGCGCCGCCCGTTAAAATGGTTCTGGTTTTGAGTGAATTGCCAACACGTTGACAGAAAACTGAATAATTTGAGTACGTGATGTGTTCGACAAGTTGACCAGGTAGACTGAACCAAGCAATGCTGTCGGAATTGGCTTCTGAAGGCGTACCATTGAACCAATAATCAGCAGATTGCCAGCCATTTGGGCCCAAAATATGATTACTTGAGCCTGCCCTATGGATGCTTAGAGAGATCCCACCTATTCCAGCGGGTATTTCAACTGAAATATCGGCAGAATTAGATTCACCATTTAGTGGCAAATAGAGTTTCGTAGTGTGAATTTTCGTTTCCCTTTGGGTAATTTGCTAGAATTTTGTCTACTTTTTTTTCCAAATTATGCACTTTGTAAAGTTGTATGAATATAAATTTAAGTACAGG
>CANNNB010000081.1 GCA_947505995.1 Comamonadaceae bacterium | reverse complement strand
TGTGCGTTGGACTGAACCCATTGCGTTTGAATTTGCGGCACCAATGTTTGCAACAAAGCGTTCGGTGCGTTGGGGTCGATTTGAACCTCTAAGCCAATGACATGGTTCATGCGCGAGCCAACAGGAGAAGTGCAAGATGAGTCAGCTTGCAAACTATTTTCTGGGACTTCAGTCGTACTTGGTTTTGTTGCTGGTGCTGCTGTTGCTTGCGCGTCTGTGCTGCTGGTGGGGTATTGCAAGCTGGCTTTGGCTTGGCCGTTTTCATCGCGCTCAAATCTGAGTACTTTGACGCCACGAACTTCCATGCCATTTTTAAAAGTGCTGTTCTCACGCAAGCTGCCCTGTGAGTCCACCCAGCTTGTACTTGAGACTCGGGTAGGGCTTTGCAATGACGCATCAATCAGGCTTTGGCGAATGGCATCAAGGCGCTCTTGAGGGGTCAGAGGTGCTTGAGGTGCCATGGCGCCAGAGGGCAGCTTTTTGCTGGGCAAAGGCGCTTGGTTTTGGGCCGCAACTTGCATGCTCACGCCAGCGCTTAGCGCTAGGCACACGGCGTTGATTTGAAGGAAACTGCGACCCTGAATCATGATCAACGGCCTTTAGAAACCATCTGTCCCATGAACAAAATGCGCAAATCTTGCACCACATCGCGGTCTAGCGACAAAGTGGTTTCGTAGGTGTCTTCGCCTACAGGGGTAATGCTGACCAATCGAGCGCCATAAATCACACCTTCCACCTTGGTTCTAAAGGTGTCGTTGGTCACAACCATGTCGGCGACGGTGGAGCTGGCATCAAGTTGCTGACCATAGACCTGCTCGGTCAAGTTGCGGTAAGCATCGAGTTTGGAGGCGCGAATGGCCATCAAACGCTGCTGTGCGGGGTTTTTGTGGTTTTGCACAGCGACCACAGCATAGCCAGTGGCGGTGATGGTTTCCCGTTTTTCAACCAATGGAGAAGCCACTGTGTTTTGTTCTTTGGGGGCGGGCGATGCCATGGCCAAATCAATTGTTTTGCAGCCTGTCAGGGCAAACAAGCCAAATACCAAGCAGAGTGAGGTCACGCGTTTCATGTTCATTTCCTTGTTAGAGGTGGGACTTGAAGTCCTTCACCCTCTGATTCGGCATCAACTTGAGAAGCTTGAGAGCTTCTGAGTTCGCTTGTTGTGAAAAGGCGAAGCACCATGACGGTTTTCCGACATTTAAAACATTTTTAACCAAAATTGCAATACATTCGTGTCTTGAGACAATTTATGATCAATTCACTCACCGCCCATGGCTAAAAAGAGCCCTACCAAAGCCTTTATTGGCGCCAGTGCTGGCGCTGAGGCCATTCGCCACCTCATTGAACGAGTGGCTTGTTCCGCCGCAACTGTCTTAATTACCGGGGAAAGCGGCACTGGCAAAGAGTTGGTCGCAAGAGCTTTGCACGATCAATCCGACCGAAGTGGCGGAAATTTTGTACCCATCAATTGCGCCGCCATTCCCAAAGATTTGCTAGAAAGCGAGCTTTTTGGCCATCGCAAGGGCGCCTTCACAGGGGCCATGGCCGATCGAATTGGCAGGTTTGAGCTAGCCCACGGGGGCACCATTTTCTTGGACGAAATTGGCGACTTGTCATTGGACATGCAGGTCAAGCTGCTGCGAGTTTTGCAAGAGCGCACAGTTGACCCTGTCGGTGGCTTGAAATCGGTCGAGGTGGATGTGCGTGTTGTGGCGGCTACTCACCGAGATTTAGAAGCTGAAATTGAGGCGGGCCGGTTTAGGGAAGACTTGTATTACCGCCTCAATGTGTTGCCTTTGAATACGCCTGCCTTGCGACAAAGAGCGCAAGACGTCCCTGCTTTGCTCGCCCACTTTGCAGAGTATTTTGCAGTTAAAGGGCAAGTGCCTATTTCCTTCACTTCTGACTTTACAGAAGCATTGAAGGACTACGCTTGGCCTGGCAATGTGCGGGAATTGTCCAACTTGGTCGATCGGTTCAATACACTTTTCAGTGGCCAACTTTTGAGTTTGGCGTCGGTGCCCTCTTCGTTGTTGCCCAAAGGTTTGCGCACGATTCAGGCCGAACGTGTGAGCACACCCATCGTAGATTCCCTTGAAATAGTCGCCCCATTGAGTGCCAAAGACATGCACCACAGTGCCAATGCCGAGGTCATGAACCCCTTTGCCAATCCTGCGCCCCCATTGGGCATGGACCTGCACAATGAAGTGGAAGACATCATTATGTTGGCGCAAGGCTTGCCCAGTTTGCCGCCTGAGGGGCTTTCACTGAAAGACCGGCTGGCGGACATTGAGAAAGACCTCATTGTGCAAGCCTTGAACCGAACTGATGGCAATGTCTCTCAAACAGCGCGATTGCTTAATTTGCAACGCACCACCTTGATTGAAAAACTCAACAAGTACGATTTGCGCCAGGGCACATTGCCCGTGGCTAGCGCTGATATAGAAAAAGACAGCGCTTAACTCAAAGCTTCAAGTTCAGGGTTTTGAGCTTATAACGCCAGCGCTACCCACAGGGCTTGTTTCCTGCTGAGCACGCGGATATTGAACCATGCGTTCGCGTTGTTTGGCAGCGGCCAGTGCGGCTTGATTGGCGGCATTGTTGCTGGCGGCTGCTTTGATGGTGACTGTATTTTCAGCAGCCTGTCGTTCTCTTTGCAAGCGCGCCAAAGTTTCCATTTCTTTCTTGAAATTACCGGTTTCACCCACGGCACCTTGAAGCCCGCCCACCTTGTTGGCCAGTGCATTCATAGCGTTGGATTGCTGTATGAAGCGCCCTTCTAAAGACTTGACTTGAGCTGCCAACGCCAGCCCCTTTTCAGCCACTTGTTGTGCCGTTTTCTCGGGCACGCTTTCTGTATTTTTAATGGCCTCATTGAGGCGTGACTCCAAAGAGCCTTGCATTTTGCTGATGTCGTCTTGCTTGGACACCATGGCTTGAAGCCCTTCGTTGACTGAGCCGACCATTTCAACAGAGTCGTTCAACTCGACAACGCGCTTGCTGAGGGAGGCCAGCATGGTGTCCATTTGATTGATGCGTGATTTCAAACTGAAGATGGATGTGGCAAACACGATGGCTGTGACAAACATCAAACCGCCCGCGATGCCCAACAAAATTTGGTGCTGTTTCTTGTTGACCTTCATGAGTTCTTCAAGATTGTGCGTGGCTTTCTTCATGTTTTCGCCTGCGCCAACGGCCAAGTTGGCCGAGCGAGTGGCAAGCTCGGCCGACTCGAGCGCCACCAATTTGATGCCCTCTAATTCATCGTTGTCTGCAGCAGCAAGTGCAGCGGGGTCGGCATGGTCGTCATGGTGGCCATGATCGTGTGCGCCAGTTGTGGGTTGATTACTCATAACGATTTCCTTTACTCAAGCTTTTCCAGGCGTGCACGCAACTGGTCGTTCTCGATTTTGATATTGATAACGCGAGCCGGAAAGTCCATTTCTGGCTCTGCCTCATAGACCGGCTTTGCAGTTTGTACAACGGCTTCTTCGACCGCAGCTTTGCTTTCAATAGCATCGACACCAACAGCTTTCTCTTGAGGCTTTAAGATGCTGTCAAGTTGGGAGACATCGATCGTTTTGCGTGCGGCAGGCGGAATGGCTGCAGTTTTTTCATTTGAAACAAAGCGATCTGGCTTCTCGGCCGCACTTTGAAAGCCCTTGAAATTGGGGTCTTGAGCATGAGCGCTGTGCGACTCATTGGCTGTTTGACTCACGCCGCCATCCATCACCAAGTGTTCAACAACATGCGCGTCAGGATCGGCCAGCACTTTGCGTATTGCCGGCGTGCCTTCTTCGCCCTTTTTGCCCACTGCGATGTTGGTGCCTTCGGGCATGGTGACCTCGTGCGGGCGATCACTCTTGATGATCAGGGGTTCGTTGGATTTAGAATTTTCACTCATAGAGCTTCCTGACTTTAAGAGGTCATCAATTTGCCGTTAGCATCAAATTGCATGGAGGCGGGGACTTTGGGTTGTGGCTTGGGCATGGGCGCCACGCCAGGGCGCACATCAGCTAGGCTAAAGACATAGGCAATGACTTGCGCAACGGCCAAATACAAGGACTCGGGAACTGGGTGGTCTACTTCGGTTTTGAAATAAAGGGCACGCGCAAGTGGCGGGGCAGCAAACATTTCGACGCCATGCTTTTGAGCTTCTTCGCGAATGCGAGCAGCCATGAAGTCCGAGCCCTTGGCCAGAAGAACAGGTGCGCCGTCTCCGGTAGGGTCATAGGACAAGGCCACTGCAAAGTGTTCAGGGTTGGTAATGACCACGTCTGCATCTTTGACTTTTTCAATCATGCGGTTGTTGGCCATCTCGCGTTGTCTTCTGCGAATTTGTTGCTTGACCTCAGGGCGGCCTTCCATGTCTTTCATTTCATCTTTGACCTCTTGCTTGGTCATGCGCATGCGCTTGATGAAAGTGTATTTTTGGTAGGGTGCGTCAATGAGTGCAATGACCAGCAAGCTTAAAGACAGCCACAAAGCTGATTCGCCAATCATCCAACCCGCAGCGGCCAATGCAGGTTCAATGGCCATTTGACCCAACTGCATCATCTGGTCCATTTGGCGGCTGACCAGAGCCCAGAGTACGGTGGCCACCAACGTGAATTTCAAAATAGCTTTGATAAGCTCAACGGCTGCGCGAGCACCAAACATTCGGCCAAAGCCAGAGAAGATACTGAGCTTGCTAAATTTGGGCAGAAGACTTTTCAAAGAAAACAAATAGCCGCCAGTTGCACCGCTCGAAAGAATAGCCAATATGGCAGTCACCAAGAGAATGGGCACGATGAGTAAGAAACTCTCGCCCAACTGGTGCGCAAAACTTGTCACCATGAGATCGGGGTTGTCCAATGTCTTGCGATCGAATTTAAAGCCCGACGCAAATATTTCGGCCATCTGTTTCATCCAATAGCCACCCATCATGAACATGGCCAAGATGGCGCCAATGGTCACGGCAGCAGCTGGGAGTTCAACCGATCGGGCTACTTGCCCTTCTTCACGGGCATTGCGCAGTTTTCGCGCCGTCGGGTCTTCGGTTTGTTCGGCGCCGGAATCTTCAGCCATGCTCTACATCCTTTAAGAGATACCGACCAAGGCGCGGACTTGAAAAAAGCCTTGCATCCAAAGCCACTGAATGCGAGCACCAATGCCGGGCAAAGCCAGGATGAGCACGCCATAACCGGCGAACACCATGGCTGGGAAGCCGACAGAAAAAATATTCAAACTGGGCGCAGCGCGGGTGGCCACACCCAAGCCAATGTTGATGAACAGCAAAGCTACCATGACGGGCAATGCAGTGAGCAGTGCGCCTAAAAACAGCATAGAGCTCCAAGCAATGACATGCTTCATGGCTTCAGTGCTCATGAGGTTGCTACCAATGGGCAGGGAGTTAAAGCTCTCGACCACCAAGCTTAGCAGCAAGGCGTGACCGCCCAGTCCGACAAAAATCAGGGTTGACATGACCAACAAAAATTGTGAAATGACGGGCACGTTGCCCATGTTGGGGTCAATCATGGTGGCCATCGACAAACCGATGGCGTTGGCGATTGATTGGCCCGCCACCACAATGGCAGCAGTGACAACTTGCAGCATGAGGCCCATGAGCATGCCAATCATGAGTTGATTGCAAATTTCCAAGAGACCGCTGGGAGAGAGTGGGTCTATGACCGGCCACTCATGCAAAGGGTAGACCAACCAAGTCAGGGCCATGGCCAGCACAATGCGCACACGCAAATTGACAGCGCGCAAGGAAAAGATGGGGGCTGCCACCAACAAGGCTGAAATTCGCAGCATGGGCCAGAGCAGGCCATAAAAGCGATCCAACAGTTCGGTGACTGCGATGTCCATGTTAGGTGAACAATCCGGGGATGCGCTGGAAAATGCTGCGCGTGTAATCAACCAAGGTGGTTAACTGCCAACCACCGACCACAGCCAAGGTAATGGCCAATGCGGCCAGCTTGGGAATGAAGCTAAGTGTTGCTTCATTGATGGAAGTTGCTGCCTGCAAGATGCCGATGGCCAAACCAACAAACAAGGCAACACCCAGCAAGGGTGCAGAAATTAGAACGGTCATCCAAAGCGCTTGGCGGCCCAGATCAACAACAGTAGAGGTGTCCATGTGCGGCTCCAGAATTAGGTGGCGAAACTGGCGGCAAGCGATCCCAAGATCAAGCTCCAACCGTCAACCAAGACGAACAACATGAGTTTGAAAGGCATAGAGATCATCATGGGAGACAACATCATCATGCCCATGGACATGAGCACGCTGGCCACAATGAGGTCAATGACCACAAAGGGAATGTAAATTAAGAAGCCAATGGTGAAGGCACTTTTCAATTCAGACGTAATGAAGGCTGGAACCAAGGTCGAGAAAGGCACCGCCGCTGCATTGGCAGGTTCACCTTTGTTGGCCATTTGCATAAAGAGTCCAATGTCGTCTTCACGGGTTTGCTTCATCATGAAGTTGCGAAGTGGCTCTTCTGCAGCGGCCAAGGCTTTGTCAAAGGCCATGCCTTTTTGCATATAGGGCACCACAGCATTGGTGTAAATGTCGTTCAAGATAGGCGACATGATGAACAGGGTAAGGAACAAAGCCAGTCCGACAAGCACGGTGTTGGGCGGCGTTTGACCCGTGCCCAATGCTTGGCGCAAGATAGACAAGACAATGATGATGCGCACAAACGCCGTCATCATGAGCAAGAACGATGGCAGCAGGGTGAGCGATGTCATTAAGGCCAACAGTTGCAGCGACAAGCTGTACTGTTGTTGGCCTTTGGGGCCGCCCGTGACGTTCAGCATGGGGATGCCTTGTGCTGAAGCAGCCAAAGGAAATGCCAACAAGGCCACTGCAATGAGTGCACTGGCCAGAATAAAAGGTTGATTCAATAACTTACGCAACATGGGGTGCCTTGGTTTCGGAAAGGGTTGCGTGAATGATAGATGCAGAATCGCTTGGCGTGCTAGAAAACTGGCTTGAGGTGCTTGCTGGCCATTGCGCCAAAGAAGTCATTTGGGTGGGGGTGATGCCCACCAATACTTCGTGTTCTCCAACTCGAAGCAAAGCAAACTTTTGTCGGGGTCCAACGCTTAAAGATTCGATCACTTGCATTCGACGGCCAGGATTCTGGCTGTTCAGACGAGATTGCAACTTGCGCAAAGCCCACAAAAGAGCCGCCATGATGGCCAGCACCAAGGCAAAGCTGCCGATCATCCGAAACAGGTCGACGCTTTCAAAGCCGGTTGCCATGCGTTGCTCTTTTCTTGTCGTCTAATTCGATAAGTTTATAAGTTCTTCATGCGCTCAGACGCAGGTGCTACGCGTGTGAGGCGAACGCCGTAGCGATCGTTGACCAAAACAATTTCGCCTTGAGCCACAACCGTGTTGTTGACCAACAAGTCGAGCGGTTCGCCAGCGATGCGGTCGAGTTCGACCACGCTGCCCTGTGTGAGGCGCATGAGGTCGCGAATTTTGATCATGGCGCGCCCCACTTCAATGGAAAGCGTCACGCTGATGTTTTGCAACACCTCAGGATTGATTTGGCGATTTGCCGCTTCGTTTTCGATGGCGGCGTCGGTGGTGGTATCGGTCATGTCGTTTTCCTGAAAATTTATTGCATACCGGGTATACAAGCCCGTTCAATTTGCACAGCAGTTTGTGCGCCAATGGTACCCACTTGAACATCAAAGGCGGGCAAACCGTTTACCAGCAATCTGGCCAATTCTGGCTTCTTAAAGAACAGCACATCGCCTTCTTTCATGGTTTCAATTTCACCAATAGAGGACTCAACGCTGCCCAATAAGACCCTTGCTTCCAAGCTGGCGCTGTCAACGGCTTCTTCAAGCTCGACGCGCCATTGCTTGTCAGATTCATCATTGCCATCGCCCGACTGAACGCGGCTGCGCAGCAGTTCGCGAATAGGCTTGAGTGAAGCATAGGGGTAGACAAGATCAATGAAACCCTGAGAGTTCATATTGCCTTCAGCTTCGAAGCGCGTCAAGATGACCAAGTCGTTTTCGTCGGCAATTTGAGCAAATTGAGGGTTAATTTCAGAGCTGACCAATTCGAAATCAACGGGCAATACCGCACCCCAAGCTTCTTTGAGTGACTTGAAAAACACTTCCAAAATCATGTTAATGATGCGGGATTCGGTGGGTGTGAACAAGCGACCAGGTGGTAAGTTGCCGACACCTTTGCCAAAGCCACCAAAAAAACTGTCCAAAGAACTGAAAACCACGGTGGGGTCAATGACCACAATGGCATTGCCGCGCAATGGGTTCATGCGAACCACGTTGACAGACAGAGGGGCTTTCAAGCCTTTGAGGTAGTCACCAAAGCGAACAATTTCAACCTGATTGGGATTGACCTTGGGGCTGGTGCGCAGCATTTCGACCAAGCCCAAACGGAAGGTGCGAATGAAGCGCTCGTTGATCATGTCGATCGAGGTGATGTTCACCCCTAAGCTGCTGTCCTCGCTGGCCAGGTCGTGTTTCTTCACCCGTGCGGTGGTGTTGAAACCAGTATCGACTGGAATCGAACCATCCATCACGCCTTCTGCCAAAGCAGAAAGTTCGTCGGGTGTTAATAAAGAAGTGGCCATGAAACTCAAACAATCAAAATGAAATAACGCGAATGCTTCGGAGGAGGAGCTTGTTTACTGAACGATGAAACTCGTGAAGTGAATTTCTTCGATGCCACCAAAGTCCTCGTACTTTTCAAGCAATGTGTTGATACTATCGCGAATTTTCACAGCGATTTCTTTGCGGAACTCAGGTTTAACCAAGTCGGCATCGGTGGTGAGGCGCATCACGTCCATGACGGCCGATCGAATGGCAAAGTCATGCTTTTTCACATTCTCAAAGACACGATCATCGTAATGGGTCATGACAGCAATTTGAACCGACATCACTTTTTTGGAGCCACTGACATTGACCAAGAACTCGCGTTCAATTTGCATGTAGGTGTATTCAAAGCGTGTGAGCTCGGGCGAATCTTTGGCTTTCTTACCAGGCTTCGTATCCACTTTTTTGCCACCATGGGCGTCGGCCTCAGCAATCTCAGGATCGACCACGGGTTTCGGGTTGAAGTAACCTGTGAAAAAGAGCGTGCCGATCACAATGCCCACAATAAGGACGATCAAACCCACCACGCCCCCAATGATCAGGACGATTGGCTTCTTCTTTTTCGGCTCTTCTTCAACGACTTCTGTTGCTTCTGGGGCTGCTGTTGCCATAGGGCACCTCTATAAAAACAAATTGACACCGGATTAACCGGGCGTTTTAGTTAAATTTCAAGCCAGTGTGTCCCAAGCATCTGAAGATCTAAGTTCTTTGATGCGAGTTTCAGCGGATTGAACCTCTGACACAGGAGCGTTG